>CAYTRP010000130.1:0-2114 GCA_964440195.1 uncultured Candidatus Sumerlaeota bacterium | reverse complement strand
CTCCCCCCCTTACCCGCCCACCCCAAACCGCGTGCTCGCCGGGAGTCCCTCCCCCTCGCACAGGAAGCGCGCGTCATTCACCGCCCGGCGCGACAGCATCATCCACGCGGCCTCCGCCTCCTCTCCCTCGCCGATCAGCTCCGCCCACTCCGCCGCGGTCTTGGTGATGTACGGCTCCTTCTCCATGGCGGCGATCAACCGCCCCTGCAGCGCCAACAACTTCCCCGCCGCCTTCTTCCCCGCTTCCACCCCCGGCTGGTGGTAGGCATTGATCCCCACCATCGCCGCGTACAGCCCCACCGCCCGCTCGAACAGGGCGATCAGCATTCCGATCGAGCGCGCGTTCACCTCGCGCACGGTGATCGTCATCGATTGGCGCCCCTTTTCCGCCAGCGCCAGGCGCGTCCCGTGGAGGAATCCCGCCAGGTAATCCCCGCTCGTCACGCCCGGCTCCACGTCCATGGCCGTGCCCGCGCGGTCCTTCAGCACCTCGATGAACACCGCGAAGAAGTTGTCCATCCCGTCGCGCAACTGCTGCACGTAGGCATGCTGGTCCGTCGAGCCCTTGTTGCCGTACACCGTCAGCCCCTGGAGCACCGTGTTCCCCTGAAGGTCGTGCTCCTTGCCCAGCGACTCCATCACCAACTGCTGCAGATACTTGCTCAGCAGCACCAGGCGATCCTTGTAGGGGAGGATCACCATCGCCTTCTCGCCGCGGCCGTTTCCCGCCGCGTGCCAAGCCAGCGCCAGCAGCGCCGCCGGATTGCGGTGCGCCATGCGGCCCCGCGTGACTTCGTCCATCTCCGCCGCGCCCTTCATCAGCGATGCGACATCCAGGCCCTGCAGCATCGCGGGCAGCATCCCCACGACGCTCGTCTGGCTGGTGCGCCCACCCACGTAGTCGAACATCGGCAACCGCTCGATCCATCCTTCCCACTCCGCCGTGCGGTCCAGTTCGCTTCCCGGACCCGTGATGGCGACCGCCTGCTCGGCAAACGGCACGCCCGCGCGCTCGAAGGCCGCCTGCGTCTCCAGCATCCCGTTGCGCGTTTCCTTTGTTCCGCCCGACTTGCTGATCACCAGCACCAGCGTCGTGCCCAACCGCCCCTGCAACTTCCGGAACGTCCGGTCGAATCCATCCGGGTCGGTGTTGTCGAGGAAGTGCACGTCCAACCGGTCGCGATCGCTCCCGAGGGCATCGGCGGCCAACTGGGGGCCAAGGGCGCTTCCCCCGATCCCCACGACCAACAGATCCGTAAAGGCCCCATCGCGGCCCCGCAGCGCCCCGGAGTGCACCCGCGCCGCCAGATTGCGCGCCTGCTCCAGTGCCTCGATGATCTCGCGACTCGTCTTGTCGTCGGGTGCCTTGGCGGGATTACGCAGCCAATAGTGGCCAACCTGCCGATTCTCATCGGGGTTGGCGATCGCGCCTCCCTCCAACTTCTCCATGGCGAGGAACGCCGCCTGGAGCCGTGTCTCCATCGACGCGAGGAATCCGTCATCGATGGCCATGAGCGACACATCGAGCCGAAAGCCATCCAGTCCCCCTGGCACGCACAGCATCGCCTGGTACCGGTCCCACGCGGTCTCCCTCATGACAGGTCCTCCACGATGCAATCCGGCCGGATTTTGTTCCTCTCGATCAACCACTCGGCGATCTGCACGGCGTTCAGCGCCGCGCCCTTGAGAAGGTTGTCCGACACGATCCACATCGCCAATCCACGCCCATTTCCCAGGCTGATGTCCTCGCGAATGCGTCCCACGTATGTCTCGCACCGGCCCTCCGCGTAGATCGGCAGGGGATAGTCCCCCTTCTCCGGATCGTCCACCACCACGACGCCCGGGGCCTTCGCCAACAGCGCGCGCGCCTCCGCCGGGGTCACGGGCTTCTCGAACTCCGCCGTGACCGCCTCACTGTGCGCGCGGATCACCGGAACGCGCACGCACGTCGCCGAAACCGGCAGCCCGGGAATCTCCAGGATCTTGCGCGTTTCGTTCACCATCTTCATCTCTTCCTTCGTGTAGCCATTTGGCAGGAAGACGTCGATCTGGGGGATCACGTTGAACGCGATGGGGTGGGGAAACTCGGACGGGGCGACCGGGTCCTCGTTCAG
>CAYTRP010000129.1:0-8567 GCA_964440195.1 uncultured Candidatus Sumerlaeota bacterium | reverse complement strand
GAACAGAAATCGTCCGGTCATCGCGGTGAATCGGGAGCGGGAATCTCGCCCTCGACGAGAAGGGGCTCCACGCTCAGGCGCGTGCGGGATTCCTCGTTGGGGTGCGCGATCTTCCACAGGAGTTGGTCAACGGCCTGCCGCCCGGACAGTTCGGAGCCGACATCAATGGTGGCCGGACGCGGCATCAGGCCGGCCAGGCAGGACGATTGATTGCCGCAGGAGATGATGTCGAATCGCGGACCCGGCTCGATGCGACGCTTTTGCAGCAACCGGTAAACGATGGCGGTGGTGGGATCGTAAGGGATGAATATCCCGGTCGGACGCGGCGTGCTTGACAGCAGGCGGTCGAGCAGGGGGCTTGCGCGCTCCTCGGTTTCCCGCAGACTCAACAGGACCGGTGCCTCGCGGTCCGGTTCCATGCCGAAAAATACGGTAACGGTGGCGCCGTTTTGTTCCGCCGCGTAGCGAAAGCCTTCCCCCCGCGCGCGAAACGCGGGGAAACGGTCCTTGACGCTCAGGAACGCGAGGTCGCGGTGCCCGCGCTCGATCAGATAGCGGGCCGCCATGCGCCCGATCACCTCATTGCCGACAAGGGCATGATCGCCGCCTTCGTCGTGATAGGAACTCAGCCAGACGTGGGGGAGTGTCTTGACGCGGCGCCATACCTCGGGTCTTGGCGCAACGCCGTCGAGGAGCATCCCCTTGACCCGTTCGTCGAAGAGGCAATCGGGGAGCAGGTCCGGGTCGGTGGCGCGGACGACGACCAGCCCCATGCGCCGGGCGGCCAGGGCGGTTTCGATGCCCCGCAACGCGGCGGCCAGCACGTCGGCATGTCCCATGTGATGTTCGTCGAAATGAAGGAGGGCGATGAACCCGCCGTCCGTTGTCTCCGCGCCGTTGTCCGCCGAGGGCGCCGTGGAACGGGCGCGGCGGGGTTGGGGGAGATAGCCGAGCTGGACCATGGCCTCGCGGACGCTGCGGACGACTTCCTCCGAGACGTCGGGGGAATTGTTCACGACGCGGGAAACGCTGGCTTGGGAAACACCGGCGGCCCGGGCGATGTCGATCATGCGCACACTCATCGTTGGTTCTCCCGCACGGGTCGTTGTCGGGCCGTCGCGCCTTTGCCGCGTTCATGAAGCAGAGCGGTGACGGCAAGGTCAAGGCGGAATATTCAGAAATTTTCTGTGAAATATACAGAAAGAAAGCGCTTGACTCTCGGGCGTATTTCAGAAACTTTCCAGAGGCCTTTGAGCGATTCAAGGCCCGTCGCGGCCTTTTCCCGGAGTGTCCCATGAAGAGCATCCTGCGGGGATTCACCCTGATCGAGCTTCTGATCGTGGTGGCCATCATCGCCATCCTCGCCGCCATCGCGGTGCCCAATTTCCTGGAGGCCCAGATCCGCTCCAAGGTCGCCCGCACCAGCGCCGACATGCGGACGGTGGCAACGGCCATGGAAACCTTCCGCGTCGAACACAACCACTACCCCACCAGTTGGTCGTGCCAGAATGGAACCGGTTCGCCCTTTCATGGCGTGTATGCCAACCTGGGGGATCCGCTCTTCACCTTGGAGCATATTTGCGAGGGGAGCCCGAAGGCGACCCTGACGACGCCCATCGCCTACCTCACCACCGCGCTCACGGATCCCTTCCGCGTTTCGGAGGTCGAGGGTGACCGGATGATCTCGTGGGGCTACGGCTCGGATTATCCGCAGTCCAGCACGGCCTGGGTGCTGGAGAGCGTCGGGCCGGACATGACCGGGGGGAGCGGCGATCGCCCCAGCGCGGGAGGGAACGACACGGGGGCATTCGTGCAACTCTATCAATACCTGGGACCGCAGCAGACGAAGGAGTTCTTCCACGTTGGCCGCGTCACTTCCAACTGGCCCGGCTCCTATGACCCCACCAACGGCACCATCAGCCGCGGCGACATCGTGAGGCTGAGCTACTGATGGGATTGAGAATTCAGAAATCTCCGCTGGAGTTTGCATGAAGCTCATGTTCCGAAAGATCATCCGCTCGCCGGGTTCCGGGTTCGCGCGGGTCGTGCTTGCGGTTCTCCTGGGCGCCGCCTCGGTGGGCACGGCTCAGGAGGCGCAAAACGTCATCGTGGCGGGAGGGGAGGAATACTTCCACGGATGGCCCGCGAATCATGGCGTGTGGAGTTGGGGGGATGAAATCCTGGTCGGGTTTCTTCGCGGCACCTATCTCTACCAGGAGAACGCGCATTCCGTCGATACAAGCAAGCCGCAGCCCATCCTGCAAGCGCGCAGTCTCGACGGTGGCGAGACGTGGATCGTGGAGAATCCGCCGACGCTGGCGGGCGTTCATGGCTCCGCCCCCTTTCAGTTCGACGATCCCGATTTCGCCATGCGGTTTACGACGAACCGGCGATTTCAGGTCTCCTACGACCGGGGACACACATGGGGCGCCCTGGTGACGTTTCCCAACTTCGGCCTCTCGGGCATCTGCAACAGGACGAATTACTGGATCGACGACGACCTGAATGCGTGGGTGTTCAAGACGGCGAATAAATTCGATGGCGAGAACGGGCGCGACTTCTTCTTTAAGACGGGGAATGGCGGAGCGACGTGGGAATTCGGATCCTGGCTGGGCGAGGAGCCCGCCACGGGGGGATATTCGATCATGCCCACGCCACTCCGCCTGAGCCCCACGGAGTGGATCGTCGCCGTGCGGATGCGGGGCGACCGCGAAGGCCGGCGCCGTCACTGGATCGAATTGCGCGAGAGCCTCGACAACGGCGCGACCTGGGGACTCAGAAGTTTTGTCGGCTACACCGGGGAAAGCGGCGGCAACCCGCCGAGCCTTGTCCGGTTGCCGGACGGGCGGTTGGTGATTCATTACTGTGCGCGCGTCATGCCGTTCGGACTTCGCGCGCGCATCAGTTCCGACAACGGGCAGACGTGGAGCCCGGAAATCTTCCTGCGCCAGGACGGGCTGAACTGGGACATCGGCTACCCGAGAACGGTCGTGCGTCCCGACGGCAAGCTCGTGACCATGTACTATTACGCAACGCCCGAGCATCCGCAGCAACACATCGCCGCGACCATCTGGGACCCGGACGACTTCGACGTTTCCGCCACATGGCCGCGCATCATCGAGCCCGGCTGGGAATTGCGGCAGGCCATCGACATTGGCAGTCAGGAGGCGGCCGGCCTGGTTGCGGGGTTCGACATCGATGGCGACGGAAGCCGCGAAGTCGCCATTTGGGGGCGCAACACGCGCAATCCCAGCGCCTTCGTTTACGAGGTCGGTACAGACGGCCTATTGCAACAGCGATGGACGCACGGATTCGGCGGCGATCCTTCCACGCCCCACGCGGTTCCCTTGATCGCCGTGGGGGACGTGAACGGCAATGGCCGGAAGAACATCGCCGTGGGGCGCACGGGTTCCGGTGGATCGAACGACCGCATTTACGTTTATGAATTCAATCCTTCCGTTTCCGTCGGCCAGCTTTCGGCGACGAATCCGCCAAAGACGAATCCCATTGTTCTCCAACTGGGCTCCATAATCGTGGATGCCGATCCGCAAGGCATCGCCATCGGCGATCTTGACGGAGACGGACGCGGAGAAATCCTTGTCGCAACCAATTCGCCGACGCGCTCGCTGGCTGTCTTCGAGTCCGATGGATCGGACACGCTCGGCTTCAACGCGCCGATTTTTTTTGACCTTGGGAATCCATCGGTGGAGGCGGCGGCCATTTCCCCCGTCGGGGATTTCGACGGCGATGGCCGCAACGAGGTGGCGCTTCTCGTTTCCGGCGGATCGCGCCTCGTCATCGTGGAGTGGGACGGCGCGGATTTCCGTGTCGAGTGGGAGACCGGCCAGCTTGGCGGTTCACGCCATCGCTCGCGCATTATCTGGGACGATCTTGATGGCGATGGCACCCATGAATTGATCTGGACGGATTACGGCTATGGATTGATCCGCATCGTCGAGGCCCTCGGGCCGGATCAGTATGGCGAGGACGAACCGGGCGGCATCAAGGTTGTCCCGGGCGGGTTGACGCCCCTCGCCGTTGTGGCGACCGGCGGAGATCGCCCGCGTTCCCTGTGGTTTGGCGTCCAGGTTTCCGACTTTGTCTATCAGGACCTTTACGCGATGGATCACCTCGGCGCGCACGGCGATTTTCGCGCGTCGGCCTTCTCGCTTCCCCGCCTGACGGTGCAGGTTCCCGGCGAGATGATGAGTCTGGCGGCGGTGGGCGATCCGCTGAAGGGCCCCGCATCCCTCGACGGCAACGCGCATCTGGATTTGCTCGTTGGCTTTCGCGAAAACACCAACGCGCCGCACGAGATTTACTGGATCGAGTACACGGCGGGGGAGTTGGACGTGCCGTCCGACCCCAACATCCGCGCGAGCCTGAGCATCTACTGAGGAGCCCTTGAAGCGAATGCGCAAACGCGACTTCATACATTGCGGGACGATGGCGACGGCCCTGTTGCTTGCCGTGCCCGTCGCCGGTCTCGATGCGGATTGGCAGCGGTTGGCCAGTCTCGACATCGGTGCGCAGGGCGTTGGTCACATCGTCGCCGATCACGATCTCGACGGCGACGGCGTGCCGGAACTGGTGGTGTTTGGCCATCATCGCCGTTTCCCGAACGTCTTTGTCTTCAAGACGTCCGGCGAAAATGAATGGAGCAAAATTTGGGAAGGCGGCAGCGGCAACACGCCGCGTTCGCCCTGGTCCGTTCCCATCGGAACCGTGGGGGATGCCGACGGCGATGGCCGTTCGGAGATTTTGATCACGCGCTATGGCGACAACGCCGAAGACCACGTTGTCTCCATCTTCAAGTTTCCCGGGGAAGAATCGGAGTTGAAGAGTTCCGCGTCCACGGCGATCGCCACGCTTCCGGTGGGTGCTCCCATTATTGCCGTGACGGTTGGCGACATGGACGCGAACGGGCGTCCGGAAATCATCGTCGCGACGGCGGACGCGGAGCGCTCGCTTCTGATCTTCGAGTCCCTGGGCGGAGCATCGTGGACGGACCCCGTTGTCTCGCAGCTCGGTGGCAACACCGGCGGCTTGTCGGCCATGTCGCCCACCGTCGAGGACATCGACGGAGACGGCGGGGGAGAGATCGGCGTGTTGGCTCATGGCGGTTCACACCTGATGATCGTGGGTTGGGATGGTCGTGGGAGCGAACCGCGCGTGGAATTCGCGCAGGGGCCTCTTGGCGGAATGCGCCACTTCAGCCGCCTTGTCTTTGGCGACTTGAACGGCGATGGCCGCCCCGAACTTGCCGCGAGCGATTATCATCAGGGCACATTCCACGTCATTCGTAGCACGGCTCCCAACACATATCGCGCGGACGAGCCGGGCGGGCTGCGTCTCAACCTGCACGGCGTCAGTCCCGTTGCCGTCCTGCCGCCGCTCGAAACCGCAGGCCGTGGCGCCGCACTGGTTTACGGAGTTCAGGTCACCGACACTGGCGAGGGTCGCGATCTCTTTCTCTCGGAATACCATGCGGCGTCCGGCGGCGGGTTGCTCCGTTCCAATTTCACAGCCGAACGAAAAATCGACACCATGACGCAACCACCCACGGCGCTCGCCGTGGCGGATCTGACGGGCGATGGCCATTTCAACCTGGTCGTCGGCACTCGCGAGAACCCCAACGGCCCCGAAGTGCATGTCTATACCTATCGCCCCACGGGACCGCGCGGCGGGGACACGCGCACATCGACGCAATCGTCGGCCCTTGATCCCGGCTTCGCGGTGCCGACGGATTCCCGGCATCTCGTCGTCTTCGCGGAAGAAGGCCGCTTTTGCGGATGGCCCGCCAACGAGGGCCTGTGGACGTGGGATGATGGCCGTGAAATCCTCATCGGGTTCGAGTACGCCAACTTCCTCGCGCAGGACGATTATCACGACATGGACCGCGATGGTCCCAAACGCATCGCCTTCGCGCGCAGCACCGACGCGGGCGAAACATGGGAGATGATAATCCCGGAGGAAATTCTCGAGCCTGCTTTCCTTGAGAATCCAGACCTGTATCCCATCGACTCCGAACGCAGGCCGATTCCCTGCCCGGGCGGTTACGATTTCTCCCATCCGGACTTCGCCTTCAAGGCGCGCGGCGATACTTTCTACATGTCCTCGGATCGTGGGCGTTCGTGGGATGGTCCGTTCCTGTTTCCGGAGTTTCGCGGCCCGCTGCTGATGGCGAGGACGGATTACGCGGTGTTGGGCAAGGAGTCCCTCGTCGCGTTCATCACCAGTTCGCTGACCGACGGAAGCGAAGGGCGTTCTTTTGCCACGCGCACGGATGACGGAGGCGCGACGTGGAACTTCCTCGGCTGGATGGCGCCGGAACCGCCGCGCGCACAGCCGGGCGTGGCCGCCTTTTCCATCATGCCCGCTACTGTCCAGGTCGGGGAACGCTCCTTCGTCACCGCCCTGCGGCAACGCGAGGGCCGCAAGCGCTGGATTGACATCTATCGCTCCGATGATGGCGGCGAATTCTGGGAATACGTCGCGACGCCAAGCGAAGGCGCCAGCAACCCCGGCGCGCTTGTGCGGCTCGATGACGGCAGATTGTGCCTTGTCTACGGCTGGCGCCAGCAGCCGTTCGGCATTCGGGCGCGATTCAGCGGCGATGAGGGCCGCACATGGGGACCGCAGATTCTTCTGCGCGAGGATGGCCGCAACTGGGACATCGGATACCCGCGCGTCATGCAGCGCGCCGACGGCAAGGTCATCGCCTTCTACTATTATTCAACCCCTGAACAGCCGCAGCAATTCATCGCCGCGACCATCTTCGACCCCGGCAGCCTGGTTGAGAAGGAATGAAGCATCGAACTTCCCGTGCAGGAAACCGAAAGATCACGATCCGACATCGAAAGGACGAGAAACATGAAATGGTATTCGCGGGAGTCTTTCCGGCATGGCCTGTATGCCGCCGTCCTGCTTTTGCCCGGGGCGTTGGCGGCACAAACCGTCACCGTCGATCCGAATGCAACCGCAGACGGGGTTACCGTCTTCAACACCATCCGTGAGGCGGTTCTGAGTTTTGACGTGGGAACGGGTTCCAACGGCGCGGACACGGCGGGGAACATCGTCGAAATCGTCGCCTTCGGTCCCTTCAACGAAGTGATCCCCGGCATCTTTGGCGATGACGTGAGCACTGGTGGAGCGTTGGCCTTGGCGGTCCTGACGGACAATGACCGCTCCGACAACACCGTCACCATTCGCGGCAAGGGAGTGAAGCCGCTGATACTCGCTCAGTATGTCTACTCCTTCGCCGCCCTGACATCGCGCGGTTCCAGCGGACTGTTCATCGAGAACGCGGTTATCGCGCAGTCGCCAACGTCGTCGGGCGACGCGGCGTCCGGCCAGCGGCACATCGCGTATGCCATCGATGGCGGGCAAGTCGCGTTCGACGACTGTGTGGTCACGGCGTTGCCCGCGGAGTCGGTGGGCTACACGTCGCTGGCGGACCTGCCGGCGGGAGTGCTGGACGGGACGGCGCCGTACACGGAGGGGTATGTCTATCCCGCGAACTTCGCGGGGCGGGCGACATTGGCGGCGACGAATCCCTCTCCCACGGAGGGCCAGCCTCCATCGGCGGTGCGGACGCGCAACACGGTGGTGACGCAGTGGGGAGGGGGCGCCACCGGGAATGCGCTGTACGCGCAGAACGGGTCGCGGCTGGACATTCTGGAAGGAACGGTCATCAGCAGCAACGAGGGCCGGGCCATCCTGATCCGTCCGAGCGGCGCCAACAAACCCGACATGACGATTCAGGGGACATTTTCCAACCGCGTGCTGATCACCAACAACCTTGGCAACGATTGGGTGACGCTTGATGGCGCGGGAACCGTTGACATCAGCGAGTGCAACTTCATCGGAAGACCTCCGCAATCCTGTGTCCGCGCCATCAACGGCATCGATAGCCTTTCCATCGTGGAGGCCATCTTCGCCGATGGGGAGCGCGGCACGGGCGGCAGCACGGCGATTCGCATCGACAACCAGGTGCCGGGGTCGTTGACGCTCGACCAACTGACCATCATCGACCATCGCTACGCCTTCATCACCAACACGTTTGGGTTCAGCGGGGACAACGCGCTGACGATCACGAACTCGATCCTTGGCAACCGGACGAACTTTGCCAATGGCATCCTGAACGAGGTGCGGGCGATCAATTGCGCGTTTCCCGCCTCGGGTCCGGTGGCCGTCGAGCAGCCGCCGTTCGAGGTGACGGTGCATGAGACCGACTGCATCGACGACGATCCGGAATTCGGCGGCGTCGATTATGGCACGCCGGGATTCGCGGTGGTGCACTCCGCCGCGTATGCCACCGCCGCGCAGGGTGGCCAACCGCTGGACGGCGGCGGCTCGTTCGCCAGCGACACGGTTGATGACATCGGATCGTGGTTTGCCATCCACTGACAGTCAACGTGCCCCGTGGAACCATGCGAGCATGGTTCCACGGGCTTCCTTCACTCGACTCAAGGATGAGACAATGAGCGGCAACCCCGCGCGAATCCTGATCGACACCGACATGGCAAAGGACGTGGACGATGTCGGGGCATTGGCCACGCTTCATG
>CAYTRP010000128.1:0-8567 GCA_964440195.1 uncultured Candidatus Sumerlaeota bacterium | reverse complement strand
CATCATCTACCTCCTCCGGCAGGACGGCACCGATCGCGAATGGGCAAAGGGCGTGGCCGGGCAAATGCTGCTCGATCGCCCGGCCGGCAAGGATGGGAGCGAGGGTTTTGCCTATGACTGGGCAAGCACATCGCTGACGCCGCGCGCCATTTCGCCCGGTCTGGGAGAAGGCCGCCTCGTTGGCGGAAACCTCAGCATCGTCGCCGCGCTGATGGGCACCCCCTACGAGATCGAGACGGATGGCAGGATTCTGTTTCTTGAAGACGTCAACGAGGCACCCTACCGCGTGGATCGCATGCTGTGCACGTTGGAACTTGCCGGCAAATTGGAGAAGCCCGCGGCCGTCATCCTGGGCGATTTTCGCGAGCGGGAAGCGAACGCCGGCGAGGCCGGCGCGGGCTCAACCTACGAGGCCGTCTTCGAGCACTACTTCTCGGGAAGAAGCTACCCGGTGCTCGTCGATTTTCCCGTCGGTCACATCGCGGAAAACGCGGTGATGCCCGTCGGCATCCTTGCCGAGGTGGATGCGGCGGGACCAACCGTCCGTCTGCTTGAAGCTCCCATTGCCTACACGGATTAGTCATGTGGCGGGCGGCAGGCTGATTTTCCCAAGAAGAGCGGGATGCTTGGCCCCCGTTGCGGACGGCAGATTGCCCGCCAGGCCATGCAGGAGTTGATTGCCGAGCACGGCAAAGGCGATGGCTTCCTTGGCATCGACGGACACGCCCAATTCGTCCGTTGTTCGGATCGGCGTCGGCGCCAACGCCTGTTTCAGATGATCCATCAGCATGGGATTGTGAACGCCGCCACCCGACGCCAACACCTCGTCGATGTGGTCACCCCCGGGTAGGAATTCACGGATGGCCTGTGCAATACTCCGGGCCGTCAACGCTGTCAGCGTGGCGAGCAGGTCAATCCGGTGGTCCGGGGGATAGCCCGCAAGCAGGACATCGACGTACTCCTTTCCGAATAGCTCGCGACCGGTGGACTTGGGCGGGCGGGCCGCGAAATAGGAGTGCTGCAAGAGCCTCTTCAGCAGGAACTCGTCCACAACACCCTTCCGTGCCAGCAAACCACCCTCATCGCACGAGAGCGAAGGGTCGATCGCGTTGGCGACAAGATCCAGCGGGGCGTTGCCGGGGCCCGTGTCGAAGGCAAGAGCTGGCTCGCCCTCCGCCACGAGCGTGATGTTGCCGACGCCCCCAATGTTCAGGAGCACTCGCCGCGACCCCGGCTTCAAGAAGATCAGCCGGTCGAAAAAAGGAACAAGCGGCGCGCCCTCGCCGCCGGCCGCGATATCCGCCAGACGAAAGTCGCTGATCGTGAGAATGCCCGTGCGCGTGGCGATCGCGCTGCCGTCGCCAATCTGCAGAGAGCTGCACGCACGGGATTGACCGCGCGGAATATGATAGACCGTTTGCCCGTGAGAGGCGATAAAGGCCACGGAGGTCCTTTCGACCTTCGCATCCTCCATGACGGCGAGCGCCGCCTTCGCGTACTCCTCGGCCAGCAAGACATTCAGTTCGCACACGTCCGATACGTGGCCGTCCATGCAGGCCAGAATCTGGTCCCTCAGTTCCGGCGTGAAGGGCATCGCGCGAAGCGCGAGTGTCTCGACCTGCGTCGAGTCTCCTGCGCCCCGCAGGCGAACGAGCGCGGCGTCGATGCCATCCGTGGACGTGCCGGACATCAGTCCAACGGCCAGCACATCCGAGTCGGCGGAAAGGGGGAGGCGAATCATCAGTCTGTCCTGAAGTGGCCGCCCCTGCTGTGCCGGTTGCGATAGGCGGCGTGAACGATGGCGAGTGCGGTTTGGGCTCCATTTCGGAGCCCGATCAGTTCATCGGTGAGCTTGGCCCGGCGATAAAAAAGTTCCACGTCGAACTGCAAGTCTCGGAGGATTCGCAGGGCGCGGTGCAGTCTTCGCGTCGAGCGAACAAGCCCCACATAGTTCCACATGGTCTGGCGGATGCTCATCCAATCCTGGGCAACCAGCGCGGGATCCACCTCCTCCTTCTCCATGCTCCATGGAATCACGCTTTCGCTGTCCGGCACGGGGCGCTTGCCGATTTGTTCGGCAATGTCGTTGCCGGTGGCGATCCCCCAGACGAGTCCTTCCAGGAGAGAGGTGCTCGCGAGCCGATTGGCGCCGTGCAGCCCCGTGCAGGAAACCTCGCCCACGGCCCTCAACCCCTGGATGGTCGTGTTCCCCGTCAGGTCCACCAGCACGCCACCGCAGCTATAGTGCGCGGCCGGCACCACGGGAATGGGCCGGCTCGTCATGTCGATCTGCAGGTCCATCAGCGACCTGTAAATGAAGGGGAATCGCTGGATGATCCAATCCCGATCCTTGAAGGAGATGTCGAGATACATGCACGGCTCCCCGGTGGCCAGCATCTCCTCCTGCAACGCGCGCGCCACGACGTCGCGCGGGGCCAGTTCCTCGCGCGGATCGTACTTGTGCATGAACGGCCTGCCGTCCGCGCCGATCAGGCGCCCACCCTCGCCGCGCACCGTCTCCGAAATCAGCATCCGCGTGCCCAGACGATGATAAAGGGCGGTCGGATGAAACTGGATGTACTCGAGGTTCACGATCCACGCGCCCGCGCGATAGGCCATGGCAACGCCATCGCCCCGCGAGCGCTTCGGGTTGGTCGTATGCAGGAACACCTGCCCCAGCCCGCCTGTTGCCAGCACCGTTTCCCGTGCCACCACGGGCTCCACGTCCCCCGAGTCCTGTCGAAGCACGTACGCGCCGAGAACGCGGGGCGGCTTGTAGTAATCCCGTGGATCCTTCGTGTGGTTTCCCGCCAGGATCAGGTCCACGGCCGTCGCACTGGAAAGGATCGTGACATTCGGATGCGCTGCGATGGTGCGGCCCATGGCGCGCGCGATCGCCTCGCCCGTCTGGTCTCCAACATGCAGGATCCGATGAACGCTGTGGGCGGCTTCTTCGGTCAGGTCCAGCTCGCCGCTTTCGCCGCGGTCAAACTCGACGCCACATCGCTCGATCAGAACCGAGCGGACCAGTTCGGGACCGCGCTCGGCGAGCTGTCGCACGGCCGCCTCGTCGCAGATCCCCGTGCCGGCCGCCTGAATATCCGCCCCCAGGAGGGCCGGAGAATCGCCCGCGCCCGTGTAGATGATGCCTCCCTGCGCCCACGAGGTATTCGACCCCTTCTCCATGCGCGGGGAGTTGGTGAGGAGAATAACGCTCAACCCCGCATCGGCGGCGGCCAACGCCGCCGCGCAACCGGCAACGCCACCACCAATGATCAGAACATCCGCCTGGTGCGGCATTCCCCGGACCACCTTTCCCCGAATGGGTACATGAAGAACCAGTACCGCAAAAACAAACAGGGCAAGAGCAATGCCCGCCATCGGCTGGCGGGCATTGCACTGTTCGGGAAGCAAGGGGTTGGTTCAGGCAACGCCGACCGCCGTGGCCCGGCTGCCGCTGCGCGATTGCTTCAGCACCGCGCCGAGGAAGTCGCGGAACAAGGGATGGGGTTCCAAAGGCCGCGATTGAAACTCGGGATGAAACTGGCAGCCAACATACCACGGATGGTCCACCAATTCGATCATCTCGATCAGGTCCGTCTCCTCGAACACGCCGCCAACCCGCATGCCGTTTTCCTCGACCAGCGCGCGGTAGTGATTGTTCACCTCGTAGCGATGGCGATGGCGTTCGTGGATCAACTCCTTGCCGTAGGCGGCCTGCGCCTTCGTGCCGGGGCGGAGCTTGCAGGGAAAGGCGCCCAGCCGCATCGTTCCGCCAAGGTCGAGCACGGCTTTTTGGCTGCTCATCAGGTCGATGACGGGATGCGGCGTGCCTTCGTTGAATTCACGCGAGTTCGCGCTATCGAGGCCGCAAACGGTCCGCACGAACGCGATCAGTGCCACCTGCATTCCGAGGCAAATCCCAAAGTACGGCAGGTTGTTGATCCGGGCAAAGGTCGCCGAATGGATCTTCCCCTCGATCCCGCGCGTCCCGAAACCACCGGGGATCAGGATGCCGTCCACGCGGCCCAACGCCTCGTCCAATTCGGCGAAGTCCACCTCCGAGTCGATCCGCTCGATGGTCACCTTCACGCCGTGATGCGCCGCCGCATGGTGCAGGGACTCATAGATGGACTTGTACGCATCCTGCAAGTCGATGTACTTGCCCACCACCCCGACGGTGATTTCCTCCGTCGCCGACTTCGCGCGTTCCACCATGCGGCGCCAGTCGTTGAGCTTCGCATCATGCGTCACCAGGCCAAGCTTCGTCGTCACCCAGTTGTCCAGCGCCTGCTCGTGCAGCATGAGCGGCACCTCGTAGATCATGTCCACGTTGAGGCTCTCGAAGACCGCCGACGGCTCGACATCGCAAAAGAGGGCGATCTTCTTCCGCTGGTCGGGCTTCATGGGGATCTCGGTCCGGCAAATGATCCCGTGGGGCTGGATCCCGA
This sequence comes from uncultured Candidatus Sumerlaeota bacterium, assembly GCA_964440195.1. Taxonomy (GTDB): domain Bacteria; phylum Sumerlaeota; class Sumerlaeia; order SLMS01; family JAHLLQ01; genus CAYTRP01. Next base: position 4,116 of record CAYTRP010000128.1, on the reverse strand, counting down.
TCTCGCGCAGCATCCGCACGCTGTGCTGCGTCGGCTTGGTCTTCAATTCGCCCGCGCCACTGATGTAGGGGAGTAGCGTCAGGTGCAGGTACAGGCAATTCTGCGACCCGACGGCGTGGGGAATCTGGCGGATGGCCTCCAGGAACGGCTGCGACTCGATGTCGCCGACGGTGCCGCCGATTTCAATGATCAGGATGTCCACTTTCGATTCGCGGGCGAGCTTGTAAACGCGCGCCTTGATCTCGTCGGTGATATGGGGAATGACCTGGACGGTGGCGCCAAGGTAATCGCCCCGCCGTTCCTTGCGGATGACCGAATCGTAAACCTGGCCCGTGGTGATGTTGTTCATTCGGCTGGTGGGCGTGCCGACAAAACGCTCGTAGTGCCCCAAGTCCAGGTCCGTCTCCGCGCCGTCGTCGGTCACAAAAACCTCGCCGTGCTGGAACGGGCTCATGGTGCCGGGGTCAATGTTGAGGTACGGGTCAAGCTTCATCATCCCCACCCGCAAGCCACGGGCGCGCAGGAGAGTTCCCAATCCAGCCGCCGCGATGCCCTTCCCCAAGGACGAGGCCACGCCACCTGTCACGAAAACATACTTGGTCGCCATCTGAGTTCTCCCCCGGGGTGGTCTTTCTCGGTGTGTGGCCGTGCGAAAGAACGCGGGCACGGGATTGTGAAGTAGAGGTTAGCCGTTCGGAAAGTCAAGGGGCGTTACGTGCCAATCTGGCCCGTTTTCGCGCCCCGGAAACAACCTGCCTGTTTTCTATGTAAACCTATGTTTGTCAGGCGTTCATAATCACCGTCGAGGTGATGCCGAAAGGAAGAAACCCCAGGCTCAGCGCAAGGCCTTCACCGGCTTTCTCGCCATGCAAAACGGTCAGTTGCAAGGCGTGGAAGCTTGAAGCCGCGCGGCTTGCGAGGAAGCCCAGAAGAGATGAACCAAGTCCACGCCGTCGATACGCGGCCGCCACGAAAATTCTGACCACGGCCAGTCGCTCACTCGCTCTGTCCAGCGATCCCACGGCAACGAGTTCCTCTCCTTGGAAGATCCCCGCGAGAACTTCGGACTTCGCGTCCACGCCCCCCCGGTCCCATTCCTCCATCTCGGCCCTATCCATCAGGCGCCCCAATCGCATGAGATCATCGGACCCGGACAGAAGCCGAGCCCCCTTGGCCGGCAACGGAGGAACCCGGCTCGCCGCCGCGATGAATACCGTCGCTGGAGGCACACAGGTTCCCGCCAATGGTACCCATGCCTTCTCGCCAAAAAGCTCTTCCGCCGGGAGTGCTCGTGCCACGGCCATGATGTCGTCGATGACTTTGGAAGGATCAGGGTGGACAATCGAGAGCAGGCACCCCTGACGACGCTTGAGCAGGATCACCGCCCTCACAGGCAAGCTGCTTGGGTTCGGCACCACCAGGGTCTTGTCCGTCTCGAGCTGCTCCTCGTCAACACCCAGCGACGCGGCCCAGAACTGCGAAGCGGCCTCCACGGCCACAGCATCGTGCACCGGAATCAGCCCGCCGCCGCGCGGATTTGCTCGATCAGTTCCTTCGCCCGGGCCAACACATCGCCAATGTTCGCCGCACCCTTCGCCCCCGCCTGCGCCACGTCGGGCTTGCCGCCCCCCTTGCCGCCCAGCGGTGCCGCGATGGCGTTGACCACCTTCCCCGCCGGATAGGTCCCGCGCAACTCCGCGCCGACCGCCGCCACGATGGCAACCTTGTCCTCCTCGCCACGCGAGACGGCAACGGCGATGCCCTTCGGACCGACGGCTTCCTGAATCGCCACCGCGAACGCCCGCAGGTCATTGGCCGCGACGTCATCCACCAGAGCCGTCGCCAGTTTTCCGCCATCGGCCAGTTCGGTTGCTTTCGATGCGAACGCGGACACGTTCGACAATAGTGCCTTGCTCTTCTCGCGAGCCAGTTCCTTCTCCAATTGCTTCACGCGCGCCGCCAACTGGCCCACGCGGTCCACCAGCGCGTGCCCGCGCGCGGCCAGCGTCGCCTCAAGTGGCTTCAGCACGCCGTATTGATCTTCAATGTCCACTTTCAACGCCGGTTCGCCCGCCGTGAATTCGATGCGCCGCACGCCGGAAGCGATGCTCCCCTCCGACAGGATGCGAAACCGCGCGGCCTGGCTCGTGCGGTCCAGGTGCGTGCCGCCGCAGAATTCGATGGAGGGCGTCGCCTCGGCGTTGCCCATGCTCACCACGCGGACCGTGGGGCCGTACTTCTCGCCAAAGGGCGCGATGGCCCCCTTGGCGCGGGCTTCCTCAAGAGGAAGAACTTCCGTCGTCACCACGTAATCCGCCAGGATCATCCGGTTCACGTCCTCCTGCAATTTGCGCAGTGTCTCCGCCGGAATCTGCTCCGGATGCGAGAAGTCGAACCGCGCGTAATCCGGCCCGACGAACGAACCGGCCTGCGCGACGTGATCGCCCACATGACGCTTCAACGCGGCTTGCAGCAAATGCACGGAACTGTGATTGCGGCGGATTGCCATGCGGCGTTCGCGGTCCACTTGCGCGGTGACGGCATCGCCGGGGGCGAGTTCGCCCTCCAGCAACTCGCCCCGGTGCATGACGATTCCCTCGGCAGTCTTCTGCGTGTCGTGTACCTCGAACTGCGCACCGTTGGCGGTCGAGAGAATGCCCGTGTCCCCGATCTGCCCACCGGACTCGGCGTAGAACGGCGTGCGGTCCAGCACCACCACGGCGGTTGTTCCCACCGCGATGCGTTCGGCAAGCACTCCATCCGCGACAATCGCGAGCACCTTCGCCTCGGCCGACAACGCCGCTGGGTCATGGCCGAGGAACGGCGTCGAGCCGTGCTTCTCCGCGATGGATTCCAGCAAATGCGCTTCCTTGGCCAGCGCCTCTCCGCGCCAACTTGCCACGCCGCGCTCGCGTTGTTCCTTCAACGCGGCATCGTAGCCACCCTGGTCGATGGCAACTCCCGCGTCGTCGGCGATTTCGCGTGTCAGGTCCAGCGGGAAGCCATACGTGTCCCACAACTTGAATGTCTCGGCACCGGGGATGACGTTGTCGCCGCGATCCTTTGCCTGAAGAATCAGTTCGTCCAGCAGCCGCGACCCGCGATTGCGCGTGCGCAGGAACGATTCCTCCTCGATGCGCATGGCCTTGCGGATGAATTCCGACTTCGCCTTGAGTTGCGGATACGCGCCCCCCATCGCCTCGATCACTGGATCGACGAGATCCGCCATGAACGGATCGTCCTTCCCCAGCAGCGACGAAAACCGCAGCGCGCGGCGCTGGATGCGGCGAATGACGTAGCCGCGTCCGATGTTGCCGGGGGTGATCCCCTCCGCGAGGCAGAACGCCAGCGCACGCGCATGATCCGCGATGGCGTTGATGCCCAGCCGCACGCGCGTGGCCTCATCCGTCTGGCCGTTCTCGTCGCGGATTTTCAGGTACTTCACCCCGAGCAGATTCGCCGCCGCCTGCACGATGGGCTGCAACAGGTCCGTCTCGTAGGGCGTTGATGCCTCGCCGCGCAGCCACATCATCGCCGTCGTCATGCGCTCCAGCCCCGCGCCCGTGTCGATGCCGCGATTCTTCAGCGGCGGGCGCGAGCCATCGCGTTGCTGGTCGAACTGCGGAAAAACCATGTTCCAGATTTCGAGGAAGAGATCGCCCTCCTCGTCAATGCGCCTGGCCAGGATCGGCTGGTAATGGGATTCACTCTTCGCCAATTCGGCGCGGATGGCGGCCAACTCCTCGTCGCTCCCCATGAAGAAACACAGTTCGCTGCACGGGCCGCACGCTCCCGTATCCCCCGCCGGCCCCCAGAAATTCTGCTTCGCGTCCAGCCGCACCGGCGTGTACTGGCAATCGGTTTCCTCGCGCCAGAGCTGCTCCGCCTCGTCGTCCTCCTCGAAGATCGTCGGGAACAGGCGCTCCTTCGGCAGCCCCATCGTCTCCGTGACGAATTGCCAACCCCAGCGGATCGCCTCGCGCTTGAAGTAATCGCCAAAGCTGAAGTTCCCCAGCATCTCGAACAGCGTGTGGTGGCGCAGCGTCTTGCCGACGTTCTCCAGGTCGCTCCCCTTCCCCCCCGCGCGCAGGCAAGGCTGGCACGACGCCGCCCGCG
>CAYTRP010000127.1:6473-8569 GCA_964440195.1 uncultured Candidatus Sumerlaeota bacterium | reverse complement strand
GGCGACGTCGTCGTCGAACAAGTCGTTCGAGCGCGGGACGCTGATCTCGGATCGCAGCGAGGTGAACTCCGGCGCGTCGCCCGTCGCGCTGCGCTGGAGCAAGAGCCGGAGGAGCCAGAGGGCGAGTAGCTGCTCTCCCCACTACCCAGCCGGGGGCGGCTGGGCTACATAAGCCGGGGGTGGCTGGGCACCATGCAAGAGGATGTGAGACCGGGGGCTGTCTGCCGGGCAGGCAGGATGCCTGCAGTCCCTTCTGTTCGAGGGGTGTTGGGGACCTTGACGCTCTCTTGCGCCGCAATCCCGCTCGACAGCGGATGGGGGTTTGGTAAGGTACATGACGCGAGGTGGAGGCCACGTTTCACGGAGGGCATGATGGAAAGGCTGGATCGCATCACGGTGAACCCCGAGGTCATGGGTGGCAGGCCATGCGTAAGGGGTTTGCGCATCCCGGTGGGGTTGGTGGTGAACCTGGTCGCCAGTGGGATGACGCCTTCCGAGATAGTTGGAGAGTATCCGTCGCTGGTGGAGGAGGATGTCCGCCAATGCCTGCACTATGCGGCCCGGCTGGCGGAAAATCGCGAGGTGAGCCTTGCGGTTTCTGGCTGACATGGGAATCGCGACGCTCCGTCGTCTCGGCATTGCTAAAAGGGGTTTCGATTCCATACACCTCCATGACGAGGGGCTTGATCGACTGCCGGACTGGGCAATCTTGGAGAAGGCCCGGGCCGAGGACCGCATTATCCTGACGCATGATCTTGATTTTGGAGATCTCCTCGCGTCTGGTGCTCACGCGTCTCCTTCCGTGATCACTTTTCGCCTCTCGGACATGCGAGGTCATCGAGTGCTGGAACATTTGACGGCAGCTCTGCCGCTGTTTCAATCCGAACTGGAGTCTGGCGCCTGCGTGACGATCACGGATGGGAAGGCGCGGTGTCGGGCATTGCCGGTGACCCGCCCCGGCTCCTGAGCGAGCGCACCGCTCCCCGACTCCCAGCCGGGGGCGGCTGGGCTACATAAGCCGAGGGTGGAAGGGTGTCTGCACCCCTGCGGCGGGCGCGGTGCGGGGGGTGTGTGCCGCCTGTCAAACCCCTTGCCACCGTTGCCCGATGTGGCCTCGCCTTGGGTGCGTGAGCCTCTGACTGGTTGCCGGTTCCTGCTCCCGTTGCTCACGGAGGCGATTGCGGTGCCTCCCATCCCGATGCCAGACGGACCAAGGAAGGCCCATGTTCTTCAAGAAGCTTGAGTTGCAAGGGTTTAAGAGCTTCGGCCATAAGACAGTCCTGGATTTCCAGCCCGGTTTCACGATCGTCGTGGGGCCCAACGGGTGCGGGAAGTCCAACGTGCTGGATGCGATCCGCTGGGTGCTGGGGGAGACGTCGGCCAAGGCGCTGCGCGGCGGGCGAATGGGGGACGTGGTGTTCCGGGGTTCGTCGAGCACGAAGCCGGCGGGTTTGGCGAGTATCACGCTGACGCTGGACAACAGCGCGGGGAGTTTGCGCATCGACCAGCAGGAGGTGGCGGTCACACGGCGGCTTTTCGCGTCGGGCGAGAGCGAGTACCAGTTGAACAAGGTCGGATGCCGCATGCGCGACGTCCACGAGTTGTTCCTGGACACGGGCCTGGGGGCGGACGGGTATTCGATCATCGAGCAGGGTCAGATTGGCCAGATGGTGGCGGCCAAGCCGAGCGAGCGGCGGGAGATCTTCGAGGAGGCCGCGGGCATCTCGCGCTACAAGGTGCGGCGCGAAGAGACGCTGCGCAAGTTGGTGCGCACGCGCGATGACCTGGCGCGGTTGAACGACTTGGTGGGGGAGGTGGAGCGGCAGTGCAATTCGCTGCGGCACCAGGCGCGCAAGGCGCAGCGGCACCGTCGCCTGACGCGGCGGCTGCATCGCTTGCAGCAGCGGTTGCTGGTGCTGCGGCACGATGGATTGGCGGCGGAGTTTGCGACGGTGAGCGAGCGTTTGGCGCTGGCGAACGCGGCCTTCGAGCAGGCGGCGGCGGCTGGCGCGAAGGCGGAAGCGGAGACGGTGAGGGCGCAGCGGGAGTTGGAGGAGAGGCAGTCGGGATTGCAGCGGTTGCAGCAGCAGCGCTTC
>CAYTRP010000127.1:0-6463 GCA_964440195.1 uncultured Candidatus Sumerlaeota bacterium | reverse complement strand
GCGAGTTGGGCCGCGAGAGGCATCGCGTCGCGATGTTGGGCCAGCAGATCGCGCAGACGGACGAGCGCTTGGCGGCGATCGACAAGGAACTGGAGTCGCGCCAATCGCGGCTGACGGTGATGCAGGGGACGCTGGAGGCGCTGGACCGGGACTTGGCGGAGGAGGACGCGCGCCTGGGCGAGGCGAACGCGGAGTATCGCGGGCGGCAGGAGCGGCTGGAATCGTTGCGGCGCGAGACGCAGGCGGAGAACGAGGCCTTGAGCCGCCTGCGGGGCGAATTGAACGAGTGGCGCTCGCGGCAGGGGGCGCTGGAGAACGACAAGCGCGTGGCGCGGACGCTGCTGGAGCGGCTGACCGACGATGCGACGCGCGCGGAGGAGCAGCTCGAGGATCTGCGTCGCGCGGTGGACGAGGCGGAACAGCGGCACGAGGAGGCGCGCAGGCGCTCGGACCAGTTGAACGCGGACCTCGAGACGAACCGCGTGGAGAGCGAGCAGTTGCAGGCGCGCATCGGGGAGGACGACCGCTCGAAGAAGGAACTGGCGGAGCGGCTGGACTCGTTGACGGGACAGTTGAACCAGGCAACCGCGAGGCTGAGGGCGTTGAAGGAATTGGAGGACAGCTACGAGGGGTACTTCAAGGGTGTGCGCGAGGTGATGCAGGCGGCGGACCGCAACCACATCCGTGGCGTGTTGGGCGTGGTGTCCTCGCTGCTGGACGTGCCGGGCGAGTTGGAAATCGCGGTTGAAGTTTGCCTGGGGGGCGACTTGCAGGACATCGTGATGGAGCATGTGGAGGACGCGAAGCAGGCGATCGCGTACCTGAAGAGCCGCAACCTTGGGCGGGCGACGTTCCTGCCGCTGGATTTCCTGCACACGGATTATGCGACGCGGCATCTGGAGGCGATTTGGGGGCGGCCGGGGATTCTGGGCCTGGGGCGCGACCTGGTTCGTTACGATGGGCGGATCAAGCCGGCGGTGGAGTACCTGTTCGGAAACACGGTGTTCGTGGAGCACCTCGACATCGCGGTGGACCTGGAGCGCGAGGGGATCCGCAACCGGTTCGTGTCGCTGCAGGGCGACGTGGTGAACCCGCGCGGCGTATTGTCGGGTGGTTCGCACCAGACGCGCGGGTTGTTGTCGCGCCAGCGCGAGATCCGGCAATTGGCGCTGCGGGTGGAGACGCTGGAGGGGGACCTGGCGCGGTTGCAGGCGGAGATGCGCGCGACGCAGGACCGGCTGGGGCAGTTGTACGCGCGCTCGGCGGAGTTGCAGGCCAATCGCCACCAGTTGCAGATGCAGCAGGCGGGGGTCTCGAAGGACTTGCAGCAGGCGGAGAAGGATCGCCGGGAGAGCCGCAACCAGTTCGCGAGCGTGGAAGCGCGGGTGGCGCAGCAGCGCGTGGAGCGGCAGCGCCAGCAGGAGATCATTGCGAGCAGCGACGCGGCGCTGGTGGAGATCGTGGCGCGGCTGGAGTCGCAGGGGACGCAGTTGGCGGAGCGCGAGCAGCGGACGCGGGGGATGGCGGAGGACTTGCAGTCGGTGGCGGAGCAGGCGGCGGCGGCGCGGGACAACCAGACGCGGCTGGGCGAGCGGGTGACGGCGCTGGGGATGCGGCTGCGGGAAATGCGCGACAGCCTCGCGCAATCGGAGGCGGACAGCCTGCTGCGGCGCGAGGAGCGCGAGCGGCTGCTCGACGAGCGGCGCAAGGCGGTGCTGGACCGCGAAAACGCGGAGAATTCGCTGGGGGATCTGGCCCGCGAGTTCGAGGAACTGGACAACCAGGCCAACGACAAGGCGCGGGAGAACGAGGAGTTCGCGGCGGCGATGCGCCGCTCGCAGGGCGAGGCGCAGCGCTTGCAGCGCGACCGCAACGAGGCGGACAATCACCTGCGCGAGGTGCAGGTGCAGCATGCGGAACTGCGGGCGCAGATGGAGTATCTCGAGCGCGAGGCGGAGGACGAGTTTGGGCATGGGATCGCGGAGGTGAAGGCGGGCCTTGCGGCGGAGGAGGAGGCGGAGCGAGCGGCGGGCGAGGGGGCCGAGGGCGAGGAGGAGGAGCGCGAGGGTGGCGAGGGGGCGGAGGAACCCGCGACGACGGCGGAGGACGACCAGATAACCGACCCGGCCCAGTTGCGCTCGCTGGTGACGGAGTTGCGCGGGAAGCTGGCGCGCATGGGCGCGGTGAATGAAGCGGCCATCGAGGAGTACGCGGCACAGAGCGAGCGGCTGACGTTCCTGACGACGCAGCGCGACGACCTGTTGTCGGCGACGGAGCAACTGGAGGAGGCGATCCGCGACATCGACGAGACGACGAAGAACCTGTTCGACTCGGCGTTGAACGCAATCCGGGAGAACTTCTCCGTGATGTTCCGGCGGCTGTTCAGTGGCGGGAAGGGCGACCTGGTGATGGTGCAGGACGAGAAGTTTCCCGAGCCGGGGATCGACATCTTCGCGCAGCCGCCGGGGAAGAACATCGGCGGTTCGATCACGTTGATGTCGGGTGGGGAGAAGGCGCTGACGGCGATCGCGCTGATGTTCGCCCTGTTCCAGTATCGTCCCTCGCCAATCTGCATCCTCGACGAGATCGACGCGCCGCTGGACGACGTGAACGTGGGGCGCATGTGCGATGCGCTGCGGGAGTTCGCGCGCGACACGCAGTTCCTGGTGATCACGCACAACAAGATCACGATGGGGCTGGCGGACACGATTTACGGCGTGACGATGCAGGAGCCCGGGATCAGCAAGCTTGTGAGCGTGAAGTTCAGCGAGGCGGAGGAACAGGGGTTGCTGGCGGATGGGGAAAAGATCGTCGGGCAGGATTGAGCGGAGGGCAAATCGCGAAGAGCGAATTGTGCCGAACCCGCTCAATTGGGGTTGCGGGTGCCTGTATTTGCGTGTCACAAGTCTCTTAAGCGTTTTACTTGATTGCCGTTCTTTCAGACTTGTTTTTTTACAAACAACCGGAGTCACCGAGATGAGCCAGGAAACCGGAATCGAACGGTCGTGGAAGAGCGTTTTCTTGGGGGGTGTGTCCCGTGATTCGGGGGGGCAGCGGCTGTGGGCTTGGGTTTTGGTGTTGGGCGCGGTGCTGTTGATCCTTCCGGGCGGATTGTGGGGGGAAACGGGGAGGAGGCTGGCCCTGTTCGAGGACTCGGGAGCTGCCCCGCAAGCGATGGCGAGTTCGCTGCCGCTGGGTGTGAATGTTCCGGGGACGAAGCGGGCGCGGGTGGTTTCCGTGGCTCCTCCCCTGACGCTGGAGGGGGGCGTGCGGGAAGGCGACCGGCTGGAGATGGGCCTGTTTCCGGATATCGCGACCGAGGGCTTGATTGACCGCGTGGTGACGAACGTGCACGGGACGCTTTCCGTGCGTGCCCGGATCGAGGACCGCCCGCAAGCGTACCTTTTGTTGTCCACGACGGCGGGGCGCACGCTGGGCTCGCTGCGCATCCCCGAGGAGGGGCGCCATTTCGTGATCATGAGCGATGGCACGGGGCAGACGCACGTGCTGATGGAAGTGGACGAATCGATGATGGGGAACATGTCATGCGGGTTGGACGATTCGGTGATGGAGTCCGTCTCGGCGCGGTCGCCGGAGGCCGACGAGGCGGCCGGGGATTGGGCACGGCAGTTGGCGAACGACCCGACGGCCCGGCAGGAATCCCCCGCGGCGTTGATCAAGGTGATGATCGTGTTCACCCCGGCGGCGCGCGCCTGGGGAAACTCGTTGGGTGGCGGGATCATGAACGTCGTTGCGATGGCGATGGAGCGGGCGACGGTCGTGCTGGACAACAGCGGGACGGGCACGGCGGTGCAATTGGTTCAGGCTCGGGAGATCGACTACGCGGAGTCCGGGGACGCGAGCGTGGACCTTCGGCGCCTGACGTTTCATGCGGGTTACGATCCGTGGGATGGGGAGGGGAGCCCGCGTTACATGGAGGAGGTCCACCAGTGGCGCAATGAGCATGCCGCGGACCTGGTGTCGCTGTTCGCGCTCGTGAACGACACGGGCGGCCTGGGTTGGCTGCCGTTGAACGCGAATGGCACGCCGCAGTTGGGCTTCTCGCTGACGCGGGTCCAGCAGGCGTCGATGTCGTACACGCACATCCATGAAATGGGGCACAACATTGGGTGCCATCACCATCGCGACCAGGTGGTGCAGGCCGGTCCGGGGCTGTTCACCTACTCCGCGGGCTGGCGCTGGCAGGTGAGCGAGAACCTGTACCACGCAACAGTGATGAGCTATGACGGCTCGTACTTCGAGGACAGAATGCCCACCATAAATGTGCCGCATTTTTCCAATCCTTCCATCGACTTTGAAGGCAGCACGACGGGGCATCCCGGATTGGGGGACAATGCGCGGACGATCCGGGAAATGCGGCAAAGGATTGCGGCGTACCGCAAGGACATCTTTCCCCCGACCATCGAGATCCACTCTCCCGAGGAGAGCATGCAGGTTTCTCACGAGACGACGTCGTTTTCATTTTCCGGGGCCGCATCGGCGCCGGAGGGCGTGGTCGCGAGTGTCCATTGGCGCCGGAACAACGGTGCCTGGCAGAACGCCACCGGCACGGAGTCGTGGTCGTTCACGGTGCCGAACCTGGCGGTCGGGACGAACACGATCGCGGTCCGCTCGCGCAACACCGACAATGTCTATAGCGCCTTCCTGACGCGCACGATCACCCGCCAGCCATCTCCCTCCTCGCCGTTGGTGATGATCGACACTCCCGCGACGAGTGTCGCGGTGCCGAACGCGACGTCGAATTATCCGTTCTCGGGGACGGCGATCGCGCCGGACAGTTCGGTGGTGCAGGTGCAATGGAGGGTGAACAGCGGAACGTGGCAGACCGCGAGCGGGATGGATACCTGGAGCTTCGCGGTGGGGAGCTTCAACCTTGGCAACAGCGTGGTGGACGTTCGGGCGCGCAACTTCGAGGATGTGCTGAGTCCGATCGAGAGCCGCACGATCACGCGGCTTCCACCGCCGCCGACGGTGGTCATCCTGTCACCGTCCGAGAACGTCCGGATTCCAAACGAGGACACGGCGATGGAGTTTTCGGGGACGGCGGCGGCGGCGAGCAGCGTGGTCTCGGGGGTCGAGTGGCGGCTGAATGGGGGGGGCTGGGAGCCGGGCTTTGGGACGACGGAGTGGATTTTCGGGGTCGTGGACTTGCCGGTGGGGGAGAATTTGGTGGAGGTTCGAGCCTCGAACGCCCATGGCGTGGAGGGCAATCCGGCGTCGCGATTGGTGGTGCGCGAGGCTCCGCAGGCTTTCTCGGACATCAACAACGACGGTTTGGTGAACGTGGCGGATGTGACGGCTCTGGCGAATCTCCTCCGGGATGGGGCGGCACCGGGTCCGGCCATCGCGGATATCAACGGGGATGGGGTGGTGGATGAGGTGGATGTCTCGGCGTTGGCGCAGGAAATCGTGGAGTAAGCGGAGTCAAAAGGGGGATGCCGGAGGTCGGATTTTCTGCTCGTGGAGTGTTGTTTTTGTTTTGTTTAGCCGCAAATGAAGGGGTGCTCTTTACTCTTAACATAAGTTTCACGTTGACTGGGACAACCTGTCGCACCATTCCTCTGGCCATCCCGGAGAGGATTTGGTCATGGACCGAATGGCGCGGCGGGTTTCAGTCAGGTTGATTCGCTTCCCCAGTGAAAAGGGGAAAACAATGATGGTCGAGTTCGCGATCATTGCCCCGTTTTTCTTTTTCATGATTTTCGGGTGCATCCAGTTGATGGGTGTCGCCCATGCGGACGCGATGCTCCAGTATGCGAATTACATGGGATTGCGGGCGGGTTCGGTGCATTATGAGCCGGTGACGAAGGGGTTCAGCAAGCAGGGGAACATCGAGAATGTGATGCGCGAGGCGGTGCGCCACGCGCTGGGGCCTCTTTCGTGGAAGATCGCGGAGTACCCCGGTCCATCGGGGGCGGCGGCCGATCGGGCGATTTCCACGTCGCCGGTGGAGATTCTGGAGGAGGACATCAAGGTCGTGGCGGGGCTGATCGATTTGGGTGGGGGGCACCATCCGACGCTGCGCAAGTGGCTGACGGCGCGGACCGAGGTGAAGGTGAGGATGGGCATTCCGTGGGTTGGCCGCGTGCTGCAGGCGATCCAGTTGCGGGTGGCGCCGTATGACCACAAGGCGGAGGCGGAGAAGCTGGTGGGGCGGGGGATCGATCCTTTCGCGACGGTGCAGGAGCCGCCGGGGATGGCCCCGGTGGGGCAGATTTCCTGGCTGACGCTGCGCAGCGACGCGTATCTTGACAATCGGCCGTTTATCTTCGATGCCGCCGGGCAGCGTGTCCCGCGCGCGTTCAGTTGGCCGTTGAGCACGACAAACGGGATGGTGCAGGGGGCATCGGGCCCGATCACGTATGACGTGAATGAAGCCCACCCGGCGGCATTCCCGATCCAGCGGCGGTTCCGGGACTAGACATGGGCGTGAATTACAAGA
>CAYTRP010000126.1:0-8625 GCA_964440195.1 uncultured Candidatus Sumerlaeota bacterium | reverse complement strand
ATCCTCGGCGTTTCAATCCACGCTCCCCGTGTGGGGAGCGACGTACGCTTCCGCCGCCGTAGAATCGTTCCAGTCGTTTCAATCCACGCTCCCCGTGTGGGGAGCGACCGTTCACTTGAGTATATGCTTTGTCGCCGCCTTCGTTTCAATCCACGCTCCCCGTGTGGGGAGCGACTCCCCAAGCCGGGATTGTTGCCCGGCTTGGGTTTCAGCGTGCTTTTGCGCGAACCTCCTTTCTTTGGTGATAGGTTCAGTCGGGCGTTGTTGCACCCGACGATGTAAGTTCTCTCCACTCAATTGTCAAAGAGCGCGCGCGAACGTCCTTGGGTAGTGATGAGAGCTTGACGTTCGCGCGGGGGCAATTCAGAAGAGAAGTCAAACGATCATCGGATCGTCGGGGTTGTAGCCCGGTCGGGCGCCAATGTGCTCCACGCGGCGCTCCCAGTTGTTCCCGAGCAGGTAGAAACGCAGGCTGTCCTTCTCGGGATCGATTTCGGCCTCCAGCTTGCTCTTGAGTTGGAGCCATTGGCTCCAGTCGAGCGAGCACTCGAACACGGATTTTTGCACGCGTTGACCGTGGTTCACGCATTGCTTGGCGACGCGGCGCAGGCGTTTCTGGCCCGCCTTGTCTTCGGTGCTGACGTCGTAGGTGATGAGGACCATCATGGCCTTGCGCCGTTTCTTGGTGAGATCACTTCCACAAATATGCCGGATACGCATCCAGGTCGCCGCGCAGGTGCCGCGCCAGTAGCAGTGCCTGGCAGTACGGCAACAGCCCCACCTTCACGGTCTCCTCCAGGAACGCATGGCGTACTTCCTCGCGCTTGCGTTCCTGCCACGCGGCCAGCACGGCCTTGCGTGTGTCGTCGGTCATCAGGACGGCGCCCGTCTCGGACGTCTTGAATCCGGAGTGGTTGACCTGTCGCCGGTTGATGAGGCTGAGCGCCAGTCGGTCGGCCATGTGCGGGCGGAATTCTTCCATCAGGTCCAGCGCCAGGCTGCGTCGTCCCGGGCGATAGCGGTGAAGAAACCCGACGAACGGATCGAGGCCCACGCTCTCCAGCGCGGCGGCGATGTCGTGCGCCAGCATCGTGTAGAGAAACGACAGCAGCGCGTTCATCGGATCAAGCGGCGGGCGGCGGCTGCGCCCGGTCATCGTGAAATGCTCGCGCTGCGCGGTCACCAATGTGTCGAACACGTCAAAGTAATGCCCGGCGGATTCGCCCTCCACGCCGCGCAATTCGTTCAGCGCCGGCGCCCTCATGGCGGAATCCGTCAGGTGCGCCAGGCGTTTCTCGGCATGGCTCACCTTCTCCCAAGGAGCATCGGTCGAATCGCCGTGATCGCGCAGGCCGCGCTGCAAGACGGCTCGCGCGTTGGCGATCTTCGCGGCGATGATGGGGCGCGCGAGTTCGAGCGACTGCTCCTCGCTCTCCGCGCGGCGGAATTGCTCGCGCCGCAGCAGCACGTTGCCGCGCACCATGCCGTGGACACTGGCGAGGAAGCGCCCATACTCCGTCAGGAAACTCACTCCCACGCCACGCTCCGCGCACAGGCCGAGGAGAAACGGGCTCGCGGCGACGTTGCCAAAGCACACGATCCCCTCGAACAGATGGATGGGGAAACGCGCCTTCTCCTCCCGCTCGACGGAGATGACGACGTTCTCCCCCTCGCGCGAGAGGTAGGAACCCTGCGTGGTGACGAACAACGTGTTCAGCAACTTCTTCATGGGTCCGCCTCCGCGTTGATCTCCCGCTCGAACCACGCGCGCGCCGCCGATTTCCGCATTCCCTGTTTGGGCAGACAGAGACCGATCAGCGAACAATTCTCGCACTTCGCCTTGGCGTATTCCGCCGGCGGCGTCTGGCCCGATCGAATCAAGGCGTGCAGCCGCTCGGCGGTCGATTCGGTCAGGCGGCGCAAGCCCTCGTGAAATTCGACATCGAACCGCCGCCGCGTCTGGCCGTAAAAGAGCGCCCCGCGCGGGATCGCCACCGACAACATCTCCTCCATGCACAACGCCTGCGCGCACAACTGCACCTCATCCACGGGATCGCGCTTGGGCTTGCCGCGCTTGTACTCGACGGGAAACGGCACCCATCGCCCGCGCCGCCCGGGAATCTCCACGCCCTCCTCCGTGCGGTGAAACTCGACGACGTCGGCCTGGCCACTGAGCCCCAGTCGCAACGACCGCAACCGCACCGTGCGCACGGTCAACACGTCGCCGCGCAACTCGGTTTCGCCACCGTGCGCCCGCTCGTGGAACAACGCGCCCTCCGTCGTGAAAACATTCTCCGCCCACGCCTGCTCCAGATGGATCAGGGCGGCCTGCCGCTCGCAAAAGAGCATGTGCTGCACGAGCGAGAGTTGGAGAAGGTCGTCTTCGGCATACATGCCACGCCTGCCTCTCAATCAACGTTCTGCCTGTGCCCCAAGATGCGAGTTTTGGGGCACAGGCTTTGTTCTTTCACGATCAGCACCATTCTTCGATGGTGATGCCATCGGGAAGGTTTGTCGTGTCGATGGTCACCTCGTAGTCGGCGAACGACCGGGGCGGTTTGTTCTCGTCCTTGCGGACGACCTTGATGCGCTCAAACAGACGATGCGCCGGGGCATTGCCCAGTGGGCTGTCGTGCTTGAACGCGATGCAGCGTTGCGGACTCATCTGCCCCCGCGCGGCGGACCGGTCGTGCTCAAACATCATGGCGAGCGATTGCTTGAGCAGTTCAAGGTCCTCCGTGGTGAACCCTGTCTGTGTGGCGAGCTGCGGCGAGATAAAGCCATGCCCGCGATAGAGCGCGTAGGGAACGATGGTCTTTCGACCCATGGTGCGATTGTCGCCGGACTGGCTTTCCGATTCCTTCTCCGTCGTCACGGCCATGCGCGTGACGGATTGCTCCAGAGAGACGATGGGATCGATGGAGGTGGAGAAGGCGAACTGAACAGGACCGCGCACCTGACCGCAGTTGACGCCCGTGGACATCACGGCACCGAACATGCGCACATCGAAAAATGTCTCGCACATCCACTTGCGCGCGGGATCAACATTCTTGCCACCCTCGGACCCTTTTGCCTTGGAATCCAATCCGAGTGCCTGGTACGCGCGCTCGTGCTGGTTGTTCAGGATCGCCTTTTCCTTCACATAGATGTCGTATCCAGCCTCCGGGTTTCCATTGGCGACCCCCTTGGCGAGGCAGATGAAGTTGCGGATCTTGCGCTTTAGGCAAACGTCGCTGACCAGACCATGCC
Source organism: uncultured Candidatus Sumerlaeota bacterium (assembly GCA_964440195.1). Lineage (GTDB taxonomy): Bacteria > Sumerlaeota > Sumerlaeia > SLMS01 > JAHLLQ01 > CAYTRP01. Next base: position 5,376 of record CAYTRP010000126.1, on the reverse strand, counting down.
CCGTCTCGGGATCGATGCGCGGCGCGTTTCCGGCATCCGGGTCGCCGTTGGGATTTCCATTCAGCACGTCGAAGAGATAAACGAAGTCATAACGGTGTTCGAGTGTGTTGCTCATGATGGGAAGTCTCCTTGAGATGTGGGTGTCGGATGGTCAGGCAACGGCGGCGGTGGTTTTCTTGGACTGCCAGAGATAGGCAGGCGCGGCATCGGGATGTTCGGCTTCCCATCCCGCGCGGCGTTCGGCATTCAGCCACAGGAAATGCCGCATGTGATGGTAGCCGATGACGAACAACCCTTGCTGTTCGATGGGCAACGTGAGCGGAAACCCAATGGGCCGATATGCCTTCTGCGCGATCTTGTGATCCACATTGATGGATGCCATCAATTCGTCGATCAGTTTTTCAAGGCGCATCACCAACCCCGGACTGTCTCCTTCCTTCCCCTTCTTGGCGTGATGGCGGGCGTTCTTGACCAAGCGGTCGAACGTTGCCCGTGGCGCTGCCGAAGCCCCCGCGAAGTATTTGTCGATCACGCTCGCGTTCACGTCTCCGAGCGCCTCCTGCTGCAAGCGTTCCAGCACCGCCATCAGGCACCCCAGGATGTACCCGGGGTTCGTGTTGTGAGGGTCCATCTGCTCGTGCACCTCCGTGGAATGGGGGGATGGTTGAAGGCGGTGCCTCCGGTTCAGGACAGCCTTGATGATCGCCGCGCGGGCATCGCGCCGTTGCAGGCCCGCCCAATCGTCGTTGCCGATTTCCGCCCGTGACCGCTCCACCGCGCGTGTCAACAGCCCGAAGGGATACAGACATCCGGTCAATGCGGAGCGGATGAGTTGTGCCGCCAGCGCCGAGGGAATGTTTCGCTGATCTCCCTGTTCGGCGATGCTTTCCAGCAGCGTGCGAAGCCCGATGGCTGGCGGGGGAGTTTCACCCTTTTTCCATGGGGCATTGCGCACGATTGCCAGATCGTGGAAGTGCTCTCCAACGCTCTTCTGGGCCTTGGCGATGGTTGTCTCGAACCATTCGCGCAGGATCGCACGCCCGGTCGTACCCGTGAGCACGAGTCCATAGAATGGTGTCAGATTCTCAAGCACCTCGGGTGGTCGCCCACTCCAAAGACGCCTCCAGACTTCTTCCCTCACCGTGTCCGCGTCCGCCGCGAACAGCCCTTGGAGGACATTGGGAAACGGACTTTCAGGGTCTTTTGCCCAATAGCAGAATCCCGTATCGTCCGAAATGCGAAACGATCGGCTGCTCAAAGTGGGAGGATTTCGCCCAGGCATTGGGTAGGCCGGGTGTAGCAGACGATTAAGTGCCGTGGCGATGGCCTCGGCGGCTTCGCGCGACACCGGGCCGTTCTCGTTGTTTTCCCACCCATAAGAGGAGAACGCAGGGTTGGAAGTCGTATTGTAGGAGACAAAAGACGTATCTCCCGCAACGCCGGGCACCCGCTTTATTTTCGGAAACAAGTCGGGGTTGCTGAACATCCTGCCGGTGACCAGGCACTGCATCTCCCCGCCGTCGACACCTGGAATGGCCCGCTGCGTTTTCCACCACGACCGCACGGCCGCGCGGTCGGTTACCAACATGTCAATGTCGGGCGAATAGACGAAGGCGAAGAGATCGCCGGGCCCGCAATTGGCCGGGGTTTCCGGCGTATTCCCGGCGGCGACTTGCTCCAGAAACGCGACAACGGCGGCCACGCCGTCATCACTGGTCTCAGTATGGATGATGCGGGCGCGTTCGAGGAATAACTCGCGTCGCACCTGCGTCCTTTTGAGTCCTTTCTCGGTTTGATCCTTCTCGTCGATTGTCCAGCCAAAGACATAATCGCCCTTGTCGATGAGCGGACCGGCATAGTTCCCCGAGGTTCGGGTCTTGAATCCCGGATCCAGCGGAATCATGAAGACCTTGGGCTGGGGCTTTGGTTTCTTGGACTTCCTCCCTTCATCATCAACGGGCGGAGTGAAATTGGTATCCGTGAAACCGTGGAATTTCCCTCCCTGGCCCACCTCGATCAACCATCTGACAGGCTTTGGTTCAAAATCCGGATCGCCGATCAGGTTTTCATTTTGGGCCAGCTCATACAACGCTTGCAGAATCATGGCGTCCCTCCACTCGGAGTCGCGGGAACGGCCATGACTCCGTTTTCGAGTTGCGCGTGAAAAAAACGCGGGACGTTGCGCTTCCTCCCGAATTCGATGTCCCACAGCATCAAGCCCAGGTCGCGGGATTCCGGGATGGGCGGGGGAGTGGATTCCACCGGCCTCACATCGGCGACGAACTCGCGGCACCCAAAGTAGGGTTGGTGAAAATGCTGCCCCTTCGCGACGCGCCGCTCGAACATCTCCTCGAACTTCGTCAGGTTGTCGTCCGGCCCCGCCTTGCCGGTCAGTTCAAGGTGCGCCTCCACCACATAGTCCACGTTGCACAGCGCGACGGTGTTGCGCTGCGCGCGGTCCTCGTCCGCGAAGAATTCCGCCGGGGGTGTTGACTTGAACGACGGAACCCTGCTATTCACCTCGTTGCGGCGGAATGCCGTGAACGCGATCTCGTTCAGCACGAGAATACGTTCGATCCGCCACACGATGGCCGGTTTCCAGAGCACCGCCTCCAACAGCCCGCGTGCCGCCGATGGCGTCATCACGGGATAGGAGACTCTTTCCACCTTCAACTCTGGGCGTGTAAAACAAGCCAATGGCCCCTTCGCTCGCAGCCGCAGGGTGCGACTTTTCCTCGGTTCCATCCTTGAAACCTCCTTTCAAGGTGTCGTCCCGCTAGTGAATCATCGCGCTGGAATCCCCCAGAGCAATGTCGTCTCCGATTACCAATCCATATTTTTCATGATAATGTCGCAGGTGTGTGAGCCGCAAGGCATACATCTCCAATCCTTCATGTACCTCCTCCAGCGCCCCGGCATTCAAGGCCGCGCGGAATGACTTCTCGTAAACGCTGACGGTGTACGGCTGCAGGGCGCGGAAGAGGTCCCGCCCGGCGTGTTCCCCATACTTTAGCGCCCGCCGCAGGTCTTCCAACCGCTTGGCGCCATCTTCCCACGGAATCACGACCGGGTAGGTAAAGCCGTCTTCGATCAAGTGAAAGTCGCGCCCGACCGCCGCGAAGTTGAAGCTGGCCCGTTCGCGTTGGATGTTTTTAGTATCCTGAAGAGCCACTCCGTACAGCCTGCGGAAGTATTCCTCCTGAACGTCGGGAGCGTCCGCGTCGAGATCGGGCGTGGCGCGCAGCATGACCTCTGCCGCCTCCTTTCCTTTTCTTGGTGTACCGCTGGGTGGTGGTGTTGGGGCGCGAAACACCACGACACGGCCCTGATCCAATCGCCCCTCGCGGTTGCATCGCCCCGCCGCCTGCACCACGGAATCCAATCCCGCCATCGCGCGGTAAACGACGGGAAAATCCACGTCCACGCCCGCCTCGATCAGTTGGGTTGAAACCAACCGGCAGGGGAGACCCTGCGCCAATGCCTTGTGGACTTCATCCAACACCTTCAGGCGATGCGCCGGACACATGAGCGCCGAGAGGTGATGGAGCGTGGCCGGATCGACGTGTTTCTCCATCTCCTCGGCCAACTCCCGCGCGTCCTTCCGTTGATGAACGACGGCCAGCACTTGGTTGTTGCCCGCCAGTTCGAGCGCCAGGTCCAGCCAGTTTGCCTTTTCCCCGTCCACGTCTGGCCACTCGTAACGAACGCGCCGGAGCGAAACCGCCAACCCGGCGGGATCATCGACGATTTCCCGGACGTTCTCCAGGCCATAGGGCAGACTCGCGCGTTTTTTCAAGGCCGGCGGTGTCGCCGTGGACAGGACGATCGAGCAGCCATAGTGCGATGCGAGTTGCTGGAGACCATCCAGAATCGTCATGAGGAATTCCGGCGGCAACGACTGCACCTCGTCGAGGATCACGACGCTGCGGGCAATGTTGTGCAGCTTGCGGCACCGGGACGTTTCGTTGCTGAAGAGCGACTCGAAGAACTGCACCGTGGTCGTCACCACGATGGGCGCATCCCAGTTCTCCGCCGCCATTTCGTGCTGGAGGAGAACATCGTCGCCCACTTGCTCCCGCTTCTTCTTCGGATCAAGATTGCTGTGGTGCTCGACGACATTCCGGGCGCCAAAAACCTCGGCATAACGCTTGGCATTCTGCTCAATGATGCTGGTGTAGGGAATGACGACGATCACGCGGCGCAGTTCGCGTTGCGCCGCGTGGTTCAGGGCAAAGCGCATGGCCGCGAGCGTCTTGCCTCCGCCCGTCGGGACCGTCAGGGAGAAAAGCCCGGACTCCTCCGCCGCGCGGTCAAGGCAGGCTTGCGAGATGGCGCGACGTGCCACGTTGATGGGAAGAGCCCGTTTTTCCGCGCTGAGACCGCTTTCCATGGCGACCATGTGGCTTTCAAGCCGTTGACATAGGTCGGGAAGGGAATTGTACGCCTGCGCTCGCAAGGCGGCCTTGTCCGGATCACAAAATGCCTCCGTGGCCAGACGATCCGCGTCCACCAGTGCGGAAAAGAGAAAGCGGAGCCAGAATTCCGCGCGGAAGACTTGTTGCTCGATGGGTGCCTGCGTGATCCATGCGGGCGCCTCGCTGGGAATGGGATGCTCCAGAATCTCTTTTGGGGCGGCCTCAATGCTTTGCGGGTACTCCTGCTTTTCCGCTTCTCGCAGCCGCTCGCGCAAAGGTTTCTGAGCAACGCGCTCGCTGGATGTGGGATTTGCAAGTCCCGCATGATGCCCCGCAATGACGAGCGCGAGATACGACCAAAGACCACTTATCCGCTTGGACAAATGCACCGCCCCCGCCCCCGCGTGCGGTTGCCGGATTGTGTCGTCGCGCAGGCGCTCCTGAAACCGGGGATGGTACTTTCCCAGGTCGTGCCAGAGTCCGAGCAGATAGCCCCAGTCGCGGGAATCAAACACGTCGGCGAATTCGGCGAGCAGTTTCGCGACTTTATGGAGGTGATCTTTGAGGGATTCCCAATCCTCTTCGTTCTCTCCAAACGTGTGCGCATAATAATCCATCGTATCATCTCTCCATGTCGAAATGCACAGGTTCGCCGCTTTGGCAGCATCGCCGAGGGGCTGGACACGTGCGAATAAACATCGCCCTCCTCGCATCGGTCGCGGGGGGCAAGGAGAAAGACGAAGAAAAAGCGAATCCGATCCGCCGTTGGAATGGTTCATCCATCCCCCAACCGCTCCTCCAGCAGTTCCATGTTGCGACATCGGTTGAATCGATCGTGTGTACGGACGCGCGAAACCACTGAACGGCATTGACAAGATGCCCGTGTCGCTTTGGGTTCTCCGGCGTGAGGTCTATTTTGTGGTTGCCGCGACAACCTTGAGCGTTACCCGGCGTCTCTTTG
>CAYTRP010000125.1:6168-8633 GCA_964440195.1 uncultured Candidatus Sumerlaeota bacterium | reverse complement strand
CGGCGCCAGCATCGGGTCGATGGGCACCTCCGGGGTGCCGTGAATGTCGCTGGCATGAAGTTGCGCGACATGAGTCGCGGGGACCGACCCGATAAAATTCCCTCCCGCCGAAGTCAGGTTGGATAGGACCTCCACTTCCAACTCCCGCAAATCGGGAACCCCGTCGCGCCGGTTCCCCGCCACGATCGTGTTCCCCATGTCAAGCCGCCCGAGTTCCACCATCCATATCCCCAAGGGCCTCGTGACCGGAATCCCCGGGTCCGCATCGATGATGTTGTGCGCAATCGTCGATTGCCGCACCGTCAGCGTTTTTTGCGGGGGGTCCGAGTTGCGAAACCAGATCCCCGGCGTGGAGACTGCCAGGGCGAATGGGGCCGCCTCCGCCGTCACACGGTTCCCCGCGATCGTGCTCTGCACGATCTCCAGGTCGATATTCTGGGCGTAAATGGCCCCGGCGATGGCGGAATGGGTCGTGTTGTTCACGATCGAGCTCCCCACGATCCGCGACGGCCGCGACTGCACGGTTCCGGGAACCATTTGCATCAAGACGCCGCCGCCAAACCCGTCCGCCATGTTGTTCCGGACGATCGAGTCCACGATTTCGCAGGACATGTCGGACACGCCGAACAAATGTTGCCCAAAAAACACGCCGCCTCCCGTCTCCGTCGTCACATGGTCTTCGATCACGCTGTTTTCCAGCAACAGGTTCCCCCCGATTATGGAGAGCCCCCGCCCGCTCGTGTTGGCGATCCGGCTATCACGGATGACGACATCTCCCGGTGCCACCGGCACGGAGGCGGCGATCTGCTCCACCGCGATTTGGCTGGCGCCCAGGGGAATCGTGTTCCCCGCGACCACCGAATTCTCGATCTCCACCAAGCCCAGCCGGTGGGATTCGACCCGGATCATGCCTCCGTCGTTCGACGTGCTGTCCTCGATCGTCACGTCCGTCAGGCGGATCGCGACCGGCGGAATCTCCCCCGTGGGGGGGCCCGGGGTTGCGGGATTCACGAGCAGGGCCGCCTGACCACTCCCGACGCCGGCGTAGTGGTTGTCGCGGAATACCGTTCGCTCGAACGTCAGGCTCAATTCCGTGTCGGGTGCTTCACGGCCGCGAATGGGGGCCCACAGGTCGAATCCCGCGTGAGAGTATCCCGCCACCAGACAGTCCGACAGCCTGAGCGAGACCACCGACGGATCGGTGCCGGTCGTTTCCACGGCGAAGCCGGAGGAACCCGGGAAATCGCTGCCCAGCAAGTGGCATCGGTCGAAGGAAAGACGCCCCTGGTTGAACACCAGCGCGGCCACCAAGAAGAAGTGGGACGCGTCGTTTTCGCGCAGCGTCAAGTCCGCGAACGCCACCTCGGCATCCAGCAGAACCCCGAACAACCGGGGATCGGAAACCGAATCGTCCTTGCGGATTACCACACGCTCCACGCCCAGCCCCTGAATCGTCACGTCCTTGTTGATCGTGATCTGGCTCAGCAGATTGATCGCCGGCGCCCCCACCGCCGGGAACACGCCCGGATCGAACGTGATCGTCCCGCCGTCGCACACGTCCAACACCGCCTGGCGCAGCGAGCCGGGGCCGCTGTCGTTGGCATTGGTGACGGTGATGTCTGAATCGCATTGGAACTCAAAGGCACCCGCGTCGGGCGCGGTGCCCTGGAGTCGCAGGAATCCGGCGCCGCGCTGGTCAAAGGGAATGACCTCGGTCGTATCAAGGTCGCCATCCATGTCGAGGATGTCCGATAGCACCTCGGCGTTGATCCCGAAGTTGATCGCCGGGCTTCCAGCCGGGAGGGGCAGCAGGCTGGAGTTGCCGCCGGCATAGGAGGGCGTTGTCCCCACCACGTCCTCGACAGCGCTCACACCCAGATCGGCGAACGTCGCGTCGCCGGACAGCGCACCGAGGCGATTCGATTCCCAGATGTTGCCCCCGCCGGAAAGGACGGGGGAGGCCGCGACACGGATGGAATTGTCCACGACGGCACTCGCCAGGTTCCCCGCGATGATTGTGTTGCCAAGGAACAGGGCGCTCGCGGTCTGGCCCGCATCGGAGTAAGCCTCCAGGACCCCGGGGACATTGCTCCGGTTGCCAACGATGGTGCAGTTGCCGAATTCAACGGAGCCGATGCGGCGCTCGGCGCTCGCCACCGGCGAGTCGGGTGCTTCATTATTGTGGAAGGTGCAGTTGCCAAAAACGTTCGCCCAACCACCAAGGGTCGTGGGAACCTGACGAAAGACGCCCCCCTTTGCGGCCGCCTGATTGCCCGCAAAGGCGGAAAAATGCGCCGCGCTGAGATAGCCATCGCTCGTCGGGCTCGCCGCACCGAGCGCGAAGGCGCCGGTCGCGTTGTCGTAGGCGAGCGGCGCCGAGGCCGACAGCTGGGAGCGGTTGATGTAACTCTGCGCGGCGTGATCTCCCCACGAGGCGAGCTGGAATACCGCCGCCTCGTGGGGAG
>CAYTRP010000125.1:0-6158 GCA_964440195.1 uncultured Candidatus Sumerlaeota bacterium | reverse complement strand
CAAAGAGACAATTGAAGGCGTAAAGCGAACCCTCACCGCCATGGATCGCCCCTCCATTGTCGGCGGAGTTGTTCTCAAATCGGCAATCCAGCAGTTGGATGTTGAAGCTGCCCCCTGAAATGGCGCCGCCGTCTGAACCGGCAGCGACGTTGGCCAAAAAGGCGCAACGGCGGGCAACAAGAGTGGAGCCCGTGACAGTGCCGAAAATCGCCCCCCCCCCGGAAGTGCTCCTCCCATTGGCGAAGGTCAGATTCTCCAGCTCAAGCGTGGCGGTCGTCGCCGTCCAGGCCATGATGCGCGAACTGGTCGCCCCGTCGATGACGATGCCCCCGACGGGAGCCGTGATGGTCATTGACTTGGTGACGTCGAGCTGACCCGTCGTCAGCGTGAGCGTCCCCCCGGCCAATCCCGCGTCGAACGTGATCGTGCCGCCGTCGGGCACATTCGCCAGCGCCTGGCGCAGCGATCCGGCTCCCGAATCGCCGAGATGGGTCACGACCTCCTGGGCATGGAGCCCGGCGGGAATGGCCCACGAGAGGACGCACAGCAGCGCCCACAGCGCCCACCACCTCCTTCGATTTTCCCCTGCATTTCCCATTGGCGCGTTGGATCGAATCATGGTGCGGGTGGCACTCCTGACGGTGTCGAGATCGCTGCGGGCGGTGCGGCGTGGGTGAACAAATTCTGGCGGTTCAAGCCCGACCATGGGCCGCGAGCCCAGATGGGTTCAAAATGACGGAATTTCGTGGAAAACTGTGGGGCCGCACTCGCCGGTTGTCACGCCAAAAGGCCGTCCCTGTCCGGAGGCGGGCCGGGGACGGCGGCAATGCCGGGGTGGCTCTGGGGGGTACTGAACCCCGGGGGGTTAGCCGCCCTTGAGGTCGGCTTCGGTTTTCTGGCGCAATTGGTTGAGCTTGCCCGCGAGCCGGCTGCGCGTGGCGTCGGCCATGCGGTCGACGAAGAGGATGCCGTCGATGTGGTCGATCTCGTGCTGGAAAACGCGGGCGCGCAGGCCTTCCAGTTCCTCCTCGTGGACGGTGCCTTCGAGGTCGCGCCAGCGGGCGCGGACGCGGACGGAGCGGAAGACCTCGCCCTCGACGCCGGGAATGGAGAGGCATCCCTCGCTGTATTCGTCGTCCTCGTCGCTGGCTTCCAGGAGTTCGGGGTCGAGCATCACCTCGTAATGGGGGTCCTCGGGGCGGGTGCGCTTGCCGTTGCGCTTGCTCCCCGCGTACTCGTCGCTGGCATCGACCACGACGATGCGGCGGGTGACTCCAACCTGGTTGGCGGCCAGGCCGATGCCATCATTGGCATACATGGTCTCGGCCATGTCGCCGGCGAGGGCGCGCAAGGCGTCGTCGACGGGTCCGGCGGGCTGGGCTTTGACGCGCAGAACCGGGTCGCCGTAAAATCGGAGGGGTAGGGCGGGCAAGGGGGTTCGGTCTCCGTGAGGTTGTGAGGCCGCGAAGATCAGCGGACGATGACGACGTTCTTGTCCACGCGGGTCGCGATCATGCGGCCGGTGCCTCCGCGGTGGGTGTGGGCGCTGCGGATGAAGCTGCGGCGGACCATGGTGTACCATTCGTGGAAGGTGAAGGCCCGCTGGAGCGCCTGCTGCACCTGGGCGCGGTAGCGCGGATGGCAACGGGACATGCCCAGACGGGTGCGCAGGAGGGTGTTGCCCATGGTCGACTTGATCGGTTCGCTCACGAGCCACCCGCAGGTGGAAGACTCGGTCATGAGGCGCAGCCACGAGGGGACCTGGCCCTCGTCGCAGAAGTGGAAGAAGTTGCTGACGATGATCCAGTCGAAGGGTTCCGCGAGGGCGGGGAGACTCTCGTCGCTGGAGTCGCTGCCGGACCCGGAGATGCGGGGCTGGTACGCCTCCATGCTGTGGGAGTCGCGGCTGGACTTGAGGAGAACCTTGCGCGGGTCGGCGTGGAGGACGCCGATCTCGGGGTAATCGGCGCAGACCTCGCGCATGACGTCGGCAAAGTCGGCGTGCATCTCGACGGTGGTGATTTGGAAGGCGAACTGGTTCTCGCGCCCCCAGTCGGCGACCAGCCGGGCGAGGGCGAAGGTATTGGACCCGAAGCAGCAAAGGCGGATGGTGTGGGCGGGTTGGCGCGTGGGGAGGCGGACGGTGCGGGCCAGACCCATCCACAGGGCGGCGCGTTCACCCGACATGGACGCCAGACGGTAACTGTCCTGGGCAACTTCGACCCAGTCCTGCCGACGCGCCGCATGGGGCTCGGCACCCGAGACTCCATCCTTCGAGCGTCCGGTTGCTGAAGCCATGCGCTTAATTCATTTCAAGTGCAGGATTTTCCAGTGCCCGAGTACCGTGCACTCTCCCCCGGTGAATTCGGAGAGTGGAGCCGCCAATCAGATTTGAACTGATGACCCCTTCCTTACCATGGAAGTGCTCTACCGGCTGAGCTATGGCGGCTCTTGAACCGGCGACGTTTGCGGCGCCACCCCCGGTCACGGGGCTCGGTCTTCTAACCGCTGCCACCCCCGAACCCGCAAGCGAATTTTCCCTTCCGCCTCTTGAGGCGGGAATTGGTCGGGCCGGGCGGGTCGGGCCGGGGGGGACGGGGCAGGGAGCGGGGAATTTCGGCACAATTCCCGCTCCTCGCCACAAGGCTGGCCGGAACTGGGCCTCGGACTGACGCATCCCGCGCGAGAGCAGAAGGGTTGTCGCCTCATGAAACTCCCCGTGGTCCTGGCGGTCCTGGTGCTTCCGGTGCTGGTCACGGTCGGCGCGCTGGGACTTTGGGCCTCAACGAATTACCATGCCTACACGAAGTACGAGGTGGTGGAGCGCGTGGCCATCGAGGTGGATGAGGACGATCCCTTTGCCGGGACGGGCTTGTTCGAGGGCAAGGGAGGCGCGCCGGTGTACCAGACTGTCCAACGGGAGAGTTTCCACTTTGGCATCCTGCCCACGCCGCAGGGCCTGCTCGACAAGCACATCGTGTCGGTCCTGACGGTGGTTGCTCCGGTGTGGTTTTTGTCGCTGGCATTTCTGGGGCTTGTTGCGTGGCGTCTTCGGCGCCGTGCGCGGGCCCCTGTCTAGAATGACATTTCAAGAACGGGAGATACAGCTCATGAAGAGTTTTGCGGCAGTCCTGATGGCCGGGGCGGTGTTGTCGATTCCCTCGCTGTTGCCGGCGCAGCCTGGAACCGCGGCGGTGACCGAGGCAGTGGCCGAAGTGGTGCCTGATCCGTTTGGCGTGAAGGAGGCCCACGCGGCGAGGGGAACCATCTTCTTTGTGAACGATGCGGCGGGTCGGGATGCGATCAGCTTCACGAGCCGTGCGCCGCTGGAGGACATCGTCGGCACGACGAACCGGATCGCGGGCTACATCGCGTTTGACCCGGCCAACCCGACCGCCGGTGGCGCGGGGCGCTTCACGGTGCCCGTCGCCGCGCTCAACACGGGAATTCCCCTGCGCGACGAGCACCTGCGCGGATCGAATTGGCTGGATGCGGAAGCACACCCGCAGATCGTCCTGGAGATCGACAACGTGACCAACGTGACGATCTCGCGCGAGGGGGATGACTTCAAGACCTATGACGGAACCCTGATAGGCTCGTTCACGCTCAAGGGCGTGACCAAGCTCGTCAGCATTCCCGCGACGGTGACCTACATGAAGCAGAACGAGCGGACGCAGAGTCGTTTGCCGGGAAACTTGTTGGGAGGACGCGCGAGCTTCAAGGTGGCGCTGGCGGATTACGGGGTCAGCCAGGGATCCATCGGCACGAAGGTCGGCGAGACGATCGACGTGGACGTGAGTTTCGTGGCGAGCGACGTGAAGCCCGAACCGCGCCCCGAACGCCGCCGCCCCGAGGGTGGCGAGGCCCGCCCCGGCGGCGAAGGCCGTCGCGGCAACTGGCAGCGGCCCGACGGAGAGCGCCGTCCACAGCAACCGAATTAGGCAGCAAGTCGGCAGCGCAAGCGTTGGAGCGCCCGGCCGGATTAATTTCCGGCCGGGCGCACCCGTGTCAGCCTCAACGCGGGTTGGTGGTTGCCGATCCCCCCTGGCGGGGAGATCGAATCCACCTCCGCGCCAGGCGATTGGCCAAGGCGCGTGCGAGGGCGTAGGGGATGCTGACGAAGATGGGGCCGATGAGGAGGGCCGGCCCGGGGTGAACCTCGCCGTAAAGCCCCATCTGGAAAATGATGTCGAGGATGATGCCGATCGCGAGCAGCCCTCGGACTTGCCAGAGTCCCTGCCGGAGCATCCCGGGACGGCGCTTCGAATCGAACAAAAGCCCGAAGACAAAGGGCGCGAGGCCCGCGCGCGCGTCGGCGATTCCCGATCCGATGCCGAGAAGGATGGCAACGGTGGGTTGGAAGAGGAAGCGCAGTCGCCCCCGCCCGGTGAAGCGGGCGGGCAGGTCCTCGAAAAACTCCGGGGAGAAAAGATAAATGCGGCCATTCTCGTAGGTATCCACGAGGGCGCCGGGAATGGCCGCGATGACAACAAAGACCGCCAGCCACAGGATGATGGCGTGCAGCCGCTCCTTCATGGCCGCCTCGGCGGGCGACGGTCGATTCCGATGGGGTCGTCGAGCGCGCGGTCACTCATCGGGCTTGTCATCGCGGGTTGGGCAGCCCCTCGCGGATGATGGCGGAATAGCCGGGTTCGCCATAGGCCGCCTTGGCCTTTTCCGTGATGTCGCTGCGGCGGCGCAGTTCCTCGAAGGACATGGACGTGTCGATGGTGCCGCGTTCGTAGCCCATCCGGTCCAGCGTGCCGTTGAGCAGGAATCGGATGTCCCACCCCTTGTCCCCGCCAATCGCGCGCGTGTGGCTGCGAATCGCCGTCGTGCAGTTGTGCCGGATGGCATTGTACCACTCGGGGCGCCCGGAAAGGCGGTTGATCTCGCGCAGGTACTCCTCGAGCAACGCGCGGGCGAGGCCGGGCGGGTGCACGAGGCGGTAGAGATAGACATCCTCGCCGCGATGAGCCGCGCGAAGGCCGATGGCGTCCTCCTCGTCGGCAACGACATAGTAGATCTCGTACTGGCGGAACAGGCCCTTGATCGCGGAGTAGGGCTCGCCCCTTTCCTTGCGCGTCTCGATGGAGATCGAGAGGTGCCGGCCGTCGGCGAACTCCCAGCTCGCGATGGTGTGCGCGATGCTGGTTGGCCCCCAATAGTTGAGGTACATGTCCATGCCGACGAGCTGGTCGAGGTCGTAGGTGCGCGTCTCCCAGATCTCGTCGAAGTCGTCCTGGGTGCGGTAGTGGAAGTTGCGCACGTTGTGGATGGTGACGGTGTCGCCATCGAAGGTGGCGGTGGCGGGCCTGGCGAAGAAGGGCTGCCAGTCGCGGTCGTTGCTCGCGGGAATCAGGAGCCACCAGATGATCACGACGGCGATGGGGATGAACAAGACGGGCGCCAGCCGCCAGAAGGGGCGGACCTTGAGAGCAATGGCGACAAGGACGGCGAGAAAGAGGCCGGTGACGAGCAGGTTGAGCGCGCGGTTGACGGGTCCATCGAAGGACAGCGCGGCGAGGCACCACACGAGAAACGGTGCGTAGATCAGGAGGAAGAGGATGCGGGGGAGGAGTTGCTTCGCTGCCATCCAGGGGGGCCTATTCGGTTGTGCGGTAAAGAATTCCTACTCGCGTTGGGCCGGTGGATCAATAGGTAGTCCGCCTTGTCGCCGTGGGGATGTGTGGAATCAATCCGTATCGGGCGATCGGGTTGGCGGAATCCCGGCAACCGATGAAGGTGCGGCCAGGGATCGGAGTTGAAGAGGCGGCGATCGAGGCCGCTCCGTGGTCTCATGCCCCGCCCGGAAACCCTTGAGAGCGCACCTGCAAGTCGCTTCGCATTCACGGCGAGACGGGGCAGGTGTTGCCGGTGAAAGCCCGCGTTCCGAGCGCGTGAATTGCGGCGCCTAATCCTTGATTCAAACCTTGTCGTGCTGCTGATGGCGGGACGCCACCGGCACCGGCAACATCGCAATGGTCTTTGTGGCGTCCCATCCGGGACGCGGATCATTTGGTCGCCGCAACCCGGCATCGCCCTGCGGGACGATGCCGGGCTAGTGTGAGCAATCGGGGACATGGGTGACAGTTTAATCCGGCGGGATGCGCGAAGAACAGGCGCCGTTTGTTGACCCTGTCGTGGGAGGGCTCGAG
>CAYTRP010000124.1:7740-8638 GCA_964440195.1 uncultured Candidatus Sumerlaeota bacterium | reverse complement strand
CGGCGGTGGCCTGCCCGGCAACCTCGTGCGCGTGCTCCCCGAGGGCATGGGGGCCATGGCATGCGGACGCACGTGCTTCATGACCTTGCGCACGGCGCGCACGTAAAGACGCGTGGGCGCGAGGAGCGCCTCGCCAAGGGTCATGCCCAGGCGCGGGACCTGACGCGAGAGGCGCGCGCCCTTCTTCTTGAGGATCGCGCGCACGAGGCTGAACCCGTTGCTGTGGACGCCAGAGGAGGCCACGCCGATCAACTTGTCGCCGACCTTGACCTCGCGACCGTCCACGACCTTGTCGCGATCCACGATCCCGACACCAAAGCCCGCGAGGTCGAAGTCTCCCGGCTTGTAGACACCGGGCATTTCGGCGGTCTCTCCCCCGATCAGGTCCATGCCGCATTCATCGCAGGCGCCGCGAATCCCGCCAATGACGGCATCCGCCTCGTCAACGTCGAGGCGCCCGGTTGCGTAGTAATCCAGAAAGAAGAGCGGCTTGGCCCCGCACACGACCAGGTCGTTGGCGACCATGCCGACGAGGTCCTGGCCGATGGTGCCGAGCGCATTGGCCTCGCGCGCCAGGAGAAGTTTGGTGCCGACCCCATCCGTCGATGCGACGAGCGTCGGGTTCCGCATTCCCTTTGTCTTGAGGGGGAACAGGCCCGAGAAGCCGCCAATGCCCGCGTTGGCGGCGCGCAGGCGATCCACGAGGGCATCGCCGGCCTCGATGGACACGCCTGCCTTGCGATAGGAGAGGCGCGCGGCCTTCTTCGTGGACCTTGCGGATTTCATGCGCTCACCGCCCGTTCGGCAACCGCGCCCGAAGGCCGGCGGGGTCGCCCATCGAGATAGCGTCCCGTGAAACAGGACGTGCAGTACGAAAGCGTCTTGGGCACGGCGCGCA
>CAYTRP010000124.1:3766-7730 GCA_964440195.1 uncultured Candidatus Sumerlaeota bacterium | reverse complement strand
TGAGGCCATCCATGCTGATGAATGCGAGGGACTCGACCTCCAGGAATTCCGTCATCTCCGCGACGCTCATGCGATTCGCAATGAGCCGGGATTCGTCGGGCGTGTCGATTCCATAGAAGCAGGGATGCCGCCACGGGGGTGCCGTGATGCGGAAATGAATCTCCCGCGCACCGGCTTCGCGGATGAGGCGGATGATCTTGCGCGAGGTTGTGCCGCGCACGATGGAATCGTCGACGACGACGACACGGCGCCCCGCGAGGGCCTCGCGAACCGGGTTGAACTTGACCTTCACGCCGAAGTCCCGCGTGGCCTGCTCGGGAGCAATGAAGGTGCGGCCGACGTAGTGCGAGCGGATCAGGCCGAGTTCCAGCGGAATGCCCGACTCGCGCGAGTAACCCAGCGCGGCCGCGTTGGACGAGTCCGGAACGGAAATCACGACGTCGGCCCTGGCCGGTGCCTCGCGCGCGAGTTCCTCGCCCAACTTGAGGCGGTAGTGATAGATGCTGTGATTGCCCGCCAAGCTGTCGGGGCGTGAGTAGTAGATCAGCTCGAACACACAAAAGGCCGGCGGATTCGCGGTCGGCACGGCCTGGAACTTCTCAACGCCACCGTTGCGGAAGCACACCGCCTCTCCGGGGAGCAGCTCGCGCAGGAAGGTCGCGCCCATGATGTCGAGCGCGCATGTTTCCGAGGCGACGGCCCAACCATCGCCGAGCTTCCCCAGGCAGAGTGGACGGAATCCGTGCGGGTCCTTGACGGCCCACAACTCGTCGTCCCGCAGGATTGCGAAGGAGTATGCGCCGTGCAAACGCTTCAGCGCGGTGACGAGAGCCTGCTGGAAGTCCTCCTCGCGATTCTGGGCGACGAGGTGAATCAACAACTCGCTATCGGCGGTCGATTGAAAGATGGCGCCATTGGCTTCGAGCGCCCGGGCGAGTTCGTCGGCATTGGTCAGGTTACCATTGTGGGCGACGGCCATGTTGCCGCCGCGATAGTTGGCCATCAGGGGTTGCGCGTTGCACGCACGACTGCCGCCGGCGGTGGAGTAGCGAACATGGCCGACCGCCACGTGTCCCTTGAGCGTCTCGATGGTGGTTGAGGTCAGGACATCGGAGACAAGTCCAAGCCCCTTATGCAGCCGCATTTCGCGGCCGTCGTGAACGGCAACCCCGGCGCTTTCCTGGCCACGATGCTGCAAAGAATAAAGGCCCAGCGTGACAAGCTGGGCCGCATCCGGGTGGTTATACACGCCAACGACGCCGCAGCCTTCGGGCTGGCGCGCGGCGATATCGGCAGCGGTAAACGTTCGGGGAGGTTTCTCGCCAGTCATAGGGCCTTGTTCCACGCGGAACGCACCGCTTGCAAGGGCAAGCTGACATGGCCACGAATCGTAAAGACATCCGCCGCTGTCGCCCCCAGTTGGACGGCGCGCACCCCGGCGGTCTCGCACTTCCCCAGGATCATGGCCACGTTTTCCATGGGCGCCGCCAGCACGAAGCGCGACGGCTCCTCGCTCAGGAGAGCGGGGACCGGCGATTCGTCGGGAGCCAACCGGACATCGCAGCCAATTCCGTCGCCGTTTGCGATCGCCATCTCCGCCAAAGCCATGATGAGTCCGCCATCCGAGATGTCGGACACGGCGCTCACCGCGCGCGCGCGGATCAGTTCAAGCACCAGGGCCTGTGCGGCCTTCTCCACTTCCATGTCCACGCGAACCGGTGGACCGATAATGTCGCCGGTCAGGTCGCGCAGGATGCGGCTGCCGCCGCAATGCGACGCGGCCGGGCCAAGCTGGATGATTGCTTCACCTGCGTGGCGAAAACGCGACTGGGTCAGATGGCCCGGATCTCGAATCACCCCGATCATTCCGATAACCGGGGTCGGGAAGACGGCCATGCGCGGGGATTCGTTGTAGAGGGAGACATTCCCACCGGTGACGGGAGTGTTGAGCAAGCGACACGCATCGCCCAACCCGCGAATCGATTCGGCGAGCTGCCACGAGCCCAATGGCTTGCGCGGGCTGCCGAAGTTCAGATTGTTGGTGACGGCCATCGGTTCCGCACCGCACGCGACCAGGTTTCGCGCCGCTTCGGCGACCACGCAGCGAGTCCCCTCGAATGGATCGAGCTGGCACCACAGGCCATTGCCATCCGTCGTCGCGGCGAGCAAGCCGCTGTGGCCGCGCAGACGCAAAACCGCCGCTCCCCCGCCGGGGCGCACGACCGTGTTGGTCTGCACCTCATGATCATATTGTTCGGTGATCCACCGCTTGCTGGCGAAGTGGGGGGAGGAAAGGGCACCAAAGAGAAGCGTCTCCCAATCGCCCCTGCCGCCTTCGAGATTGTCGAGCACTTCATGGCGGATCGGATACACGTTCTGCGCAGGATCAAACGGTTCGACGGGGTCGGGCCATGGGACTTCGTCGCAAATGGAGGGGAGGGGAATGTCCGCCTCGACCCGGCCGTGATGCTCCACCACGAAGTTGCCCGTGCCGGTGGTCTCGCCCACGACGCAGGCCTCGAGGTCCCACTTGTCGAGGATTTCGGCGACAACCGGAAGATCCCGCGGCGCCACAACGGCCAGCATGCGCTCCTGGGATTCGCTCAACAGCAATTCGTAGGCGGTGAGGTTCGCGGCACGTTGCGGGACCTTGTCGAGATTCATGCGCAAGCCAAGCCCGCCCTTTGAGGCCATCTCCGTGGAGGAGCACGTCAGCCCCGCGGCGCCCATGTCCTGCAGGGCAATCAGCTTGCCCGATGCGACCAGTTCCAGTGTCGCCTCGAGGATCTTCTTTTCCATAAAGGGATCGCCCACCTGCACGCAGGGGCGATCATCGGCGGAATCATCCGTCAATTCCGTGCTGGCAAATGTCGCCCCGTGGATGCCATCGCGCCCCGTGGCATTGCCATAATACACGAGCAGGTTTCCCGTGCCGCGCGCCTTCGCAGTCATCAGGTCGGACTTTTTCGCGATCCCGATGGCCATGACGTTGACGAGGCAATTGTCCGTGTAGCATGGATCGATGCTGAACTCGCCGCCGAGGACGGGAACGCCCACACAGTTGCCGTAATCCGCGATGCCGGAAACGACACCATGAATGATCCAATCGTTCTTCGCCTCGCCGGGGGGGCCGAACCGCAACGCATTGAAGAGCGCCACCGGCCGCGCGCCCATGGCGAAGATGTCGCGCAGGATGCCGCCAACGCCCGTCGCCGCGCCTTGGTACGGCTCCACGGCACTCGGATGATTGTGCGACTCGATCTTGAAGACACAGGCGAAGTCCTCGCCGATGTCGATGGTGCCCGCATTCTCGCCGGGTCCCTGCAGCACGATGGGCGATTTCGTCGGCAGCGTGGCGAGATGCTTGCGCGTGTGCTTGTAGGAGCAGTGCTCCGACCACATCACGGAATAGACGCCCAACTCGGTGATGGTGGGCTCGCGCCCCAACACTTCCTTGATGCGCGCGTATTCCTTGGGCGTGAGGCCGTGATCGGCGATGACTTCGGGGGTGATCTCGAAGGTCGTGTTCGTCATTTCAGGCATGTGCTCCCAATGCGGCCATCGCCGTCACCGCGCGGATGATCTTCAATCCATCCGTGCCGCCGGTGATCAGTTCCACCGCGCGTTCGGGATGCGGCATCATGCCGATCACGTTTCCGGCGGGATTGCGAATGCCCGCAATGTTTCCGAAGGAACCGTTGGGGTTGGCGTCCCCGGCGACATTGCCATCGGCATCGCAGTAGCGGAAAACGGAGAGCACATTCGCCTCGGCTTTCATGAAATCGGGGACGTAGTAGTTTCCATAGCCATGGGCGATGGGAACTCGCAGGACATCGCCGGCCCCGAGCACGCCCGCATCGAGAAGCGGGCCGGCGGAGCGATCCTCTGCAGCGCCCGCCCGATCCTCGAACGCCTGATCGTGCAGCGATGAACGGCAAGGCCGACGAAGCGGATCGTGCTGGAA
>CAYTRP010000124.1:0-3756 GCA_964440195.1 uncultured Candidatus Sumerlaeota bacterium | reverse complement strand
TCGTCGACACGCAGGTGGACGGCTTTGCACCGAAACCGCAGGCCGGCGTTCTTCATCAGCGCGCCGGGAAGCAGTCCCGACTCCACGAGGATCTGGAATCCATTGCAGACACCGAGGATGCGCGTGCCGCGCGCCGCGTGCGCCTTGACCGATTGCATGACGGGCGACATGGCGGCCAGCGCGCCGGTTCGCAGCGCATCTCCATAGGAGAAGCCACCGGGGATGAAAATGGCATCGATGTCTTCGGGCACTTGTTGCTTGTGCCAAACCTCCAAGACGCCGGCCCCCAACACGTCTCGCAGGGCGTGGACGGCGTCCCGGTCGCAATTCGATCCGGGGAAGGAAACAACGGCCCAGCGTGGCGTCACCGCGCGGCCTCCTTGGATTCGACGATGTTCCAGGTGAAGTCTTCGAGAAGCGGGTTGCTGAGCGTCTCGCCACACAGTCGCTCGATCTCCGGGCGCGCTTCCTGCTCGCTTGCCGCGTCGATCACCAGCGTGAAGGACTTGCCCGCGCGGATGGAGGACACCGTCCCGTGGCCGGCGGCACGAACCGCCTGGGTGATGGCCTGGCCCTGCACATCAAGGATGTCGGGACGCAGGTGGACGAGGACATGGACGGTTAGCATCGACGGGAATCCGCAGTGGAGTGGCGTGGCATCAACCCTGGCGCGCGAGAGCATCGGCGAGCGACGTGCCGGTGATCAACTCAAACGCCCGGACGTAACGGCGGGACAATTCGTGGAGGACTTCATGGGGGAGTTGGGGAGGACGGCCTTCCCCGCGAAAGTTCCGGGCTTCCAGCCAATCGCGCAGGAACTGCTTGTCAAAAGCCTCGTCGCCTTGATTGGCGACTTCGCGCAGCCGATAGCGTGACGAATCCGGCGTGAAGATTTCGTCGATCAGCATCAACTCGCCATCGGCGCCATGGCCAAATTCGAACTTGGTGTCGAGCAGCAGGATGCCGCGAGGCGCCAGAAGGTCGTAGGCAAAGTCATAGAGGGCGATGCTGGTCTTCTGCAGGCGGTCGGCCAACTCGACCCCTGCAAGTTCCCGCATCCGGGCGACCGTGATGTTCTCGTCGCGCCCCGACTCGGCCTTGATGGCTGGCGTGAAGACGGGTTCGGGCAGGCGGTCGTAGCGCAGGAGCCCCTTGGGCATTGGGCAACCGCACACCTTGCCCGTGGACTGGTACTCCTTCCAGGCCGATCCATCGATATGGCCGCGCACGACGCATTCGAAGCGAACGGGAGTGGCGCGCTTGACGAGCGCCACGCGGCCTCGCAGGGCATTCGCGTCGGAACTGCCCTCGCCAAAGATCTCTGAAGCCCGGACCGTGACAAGATGGTTCTGGATGATGTGTTGTGTCCTGGCGAACCACCAGGCGCTGAGGAGGTTAAGGACCTCGGCCTTGTGCGGCACGGGTTCGGGAAAAACGACATCGAAGGCGCTGATGCGCGAGGAAGTGACGAGCAGGAGGCGTTCGACGTCGAAGTCATAGACCTCGCGTACCTTGCCGCGATGAAGAAGAGTCAGGTCAGAAAGACGCATGGTCATTGGGGGAACTCAAGAAATTGAAGCACAGAGGGCACAGAGAACACGGAGATGGGGATTGGGGGTTCGGGGTTCGGAAAAAGTTTCGGCGCATTTTGCGGCTTCTCATGACACCCATCCGTGTTCGTTATTCATCCTTCATCCTTTAGCCTTCATCCTTTCCTCCCTCACTCCCATTCGATGGTGGCGGGTGGCTTGGACGAAATGTCGTAGACGACGCGGTTGATGCCTTCCACCTCGTTGACGATGCGGCGGCTGATGCGGTCGAGAAGGTCGTGGGGCAGACGCGCCCAGTCCGCCGTCATGCCATCGACGCTTTCGACGGCGCGGATGGCGCACACGTTGGCGTAGGTGCGCGAGTCGCCCATGACACCCACGAGCGCGCACGGGTAGCAGCACGGCGAAGCCCTGCCAGACGCGCTCGTGGCTCTTGCGGTCGCGGGCGATCTCCTAGAGGAAGATGGCATCGGCCGCCCGCAGCAGCTTCAAGCGCTTGGGGGTCACCTCGCCGAGGATGCGGATGGCGAGCCCCGGACCGGGGAACGGATAACGCTGCAGGATCGGCCTTGGAATGCCCATGAGCTTGCCGACCTCGCGGACCTCGTCCTTGAAGAGTTCCTTGAGCGGCTCGATGACGCGGCCTTGTGCGATGAGTTTCATGACTTCTGGCACGCGGTTGTGGTGGGTCTTGATCTTGTCGCTCGGACCGCGCACGCTGACGGACTCGATGACGTCGGGGTAGAGGGTTCCCTGGGCGAGAATGTCACTCCTGCCCACCTGGCCAAAAAAGACGCGGATGAACTCGCGGCCAATGATGTGGCGCTTCTTCTCCGGGTCGGTGACGCCCTTCAGCTTGCCGAGGAATTGCCTTCCCGCACGGATGACCTTGAGGTTGAGCCCGAGCTGCCCCTTCATCGCCTCGGCGACTTCCGCGACCTCGTTCAGGCGCAGCACGCCGTTGTCGACAAACACCGGATGCGAGTGCCGCCCGATCGCGCGGTGCAGGAGCATCGCCATCACGGTGGAATCCACGCCGCCCGACACCGCCGAGATCACGGGCCGGTCGGCGGCGTGCTCACGAATCTCGCGAATGGAGCTTTCGATCCAGTCGCCCAGCGACCAATCGCGCGGCGCCCCGCAGATATCAAAGACAAAGTTCTCCAGGTACTTGTTGCCGTGCTCGGTGTGATGCACCTCCGGATGAAACTGCATTCCCCAGATGCGCTTCTTCTCATTGCAGACGAGTGCCAGGGGCGCGGCGGGCGACGATGCGATGGGGGTGAATCCCGCCGGGAGCTTCGCCACATGGTCGCGATGGCTCATCCAGACATGATGCGACTTGGGCACTCCCTTGAGCAGCGGATTCGCGGCGTTGATGGTGATTTCCGCGCGGCCATACTCGCCACTGCCGCCGCGCTCGACCTTGCCGCCGAGGGCAAGCGCCACGGCCTGATGTCCGTAACAGATCCCGAGAACGGGGACGTTGATTTTCTCAAGAAGCGCTTTTTGGACCTTCGGCGAGCCCTTGTCGTAGAGAGATGCCGGGCCGCCGGAGAGAATGAGGCCCTTGGGGTCGCCGACGAGGACTTCCGACGGCTTCTCCCGGCACGAGACGATGCGGCTGAACACGCCCATGGCGCGGATGCGCCGCGCGATGAGCTGGGTGTACTGGGAACCGTAGTCGATAATGGTGATCATCGGACTTTTTCGGGACCTTGATCCTTTGGTTTCAGAATGCCCCTCTCGCGGAGAACCGTCATGAAGCCTTCCTGCGTCAACTCACACTCCACCAACTTTCCGAATTCGCCGCTGCTGATATGAAGCTGTCGGGCCATCCGAGCCTGTAGGTTCTTCCCGATGTCCTTGGATCCCCGGGACAGGATCGTGCTGACGGCGGCTTTTGCATCCTCATGCTGGAAGACCAGTCGTGTATGCTGGCCGCCCTCGATAAGGACAAACCCCTTTCGCCGCAGGTTCGTGACGATGTCCTTGCACTTAAGCGCCATTGTCGGCGAGCGGCTCGAAGTATTTCCGCAGTTCCTCAAGCCAGTCGTCCGCGTCGTGGGTGCGCCCCTGCGGGCCTTCGTGAAGCAGATCGAGGAACTCGCACTCCATTGCTTCCTGGATGGCGAGCAACCCCTCGGTAAGCACTTCGGCACCCAGCGCAAACCGGCCATCCAGGGAGCTGACAATCCAATCATTC
>CAYTRP010000123.1:5512-8643 GCA_964440195.1 uncultured Candidatus Sumerlaeota bacterium | reverse complement strand
CTCGACATCAAGCTCGGCACCGTGCTCTTCCTCGGCGGTTTCCGGAGCGAGGGGCGCGGGTTTCTCCACGCCGTTTTGCAGCCACCAATCGGTGTCCTGGCCAAAGAACTGGAGGGGATCCTCGCCGGCGCCGCTGCGTCGCCCGAGGAGCGAGGCGATGCGCGCGAGTTCGTGGCGCAGGTGCTTGCGCGAGGGCGCGAGGGAATCGAGGGCCCCCGCATCGAGGAGGGACTCGAGATGGGCCACGCGCGTGACGCGCGTGTCGGTGCGCCGCAGGATGTCGGTGATGTCCTGGAAGGGGCCCTCGGCGCGCACGCGCAGGAGTTCGTCGACGCTGGCGGGCGAGAGGCCGCGCACGATGACGAGGCCGGGGCGCATGTAGCCGCGCTCCGGAGTCCATGCCCACGACGAGCAGTTGAGGTCCAGTGGCATGGTCTCGATGCCCCGGTGCTGGGCCTCGAAGAGGAGGGCGGCGACCTCGCCGGCATCGCCTGCGGCGCGCGTGAGCGCGGCGGCGGTGAAGGCGACGGGGAAGTGCGCCTTGGTGTAGGCGGCGGCGCAGGCGAGGATGACCGAAGGCGGGTCGGGATGGAGCGAGGGCAGGCGCTCGTCCACCGTCTTCAGGGCGTGATACACATCCGGAAGGGACTGGAGCCTTGTGCCGCGCAGGCGCAGGCGCACCGAGGGGGAGCCGAGGAGGAGGAGCCCCTGGGTGGCGCCCTCGCGAAGAAGGGCCAGGGTCCGGTCGTCATGGCAGGCGGCGCGCAGGGGATCGGGGGGGGAGAAGCCCTCGCCACGGGCCCACGCGAGTGTCTCCTCGATGAGGTTGAGGGTGGGATCGGTGGTGAAGGCGACGCGGCCAAGGCCGGCGGCCTCGCAGGCGTCGGCGTCCCACTGGGCCATGGCGGGCAAGTCCGCGGAGCTTTCGCAGGGGAGGGTGTCGGCGAGGCTTTCGACGGAGAAGACGAACTGGTTGGGAAGCGCGCGGATTTCGCGGACGCGCCCCTCGATGTGGCTGGCGAGCCAGGCGAGGACATTTGCATCGGTGATGCGGGCGTCGAGGTCGAGGTGGGTGCCGTTGGGGTCGATGGCGGCGCGCTCGAGTCCCGTGCGCCAGGCGCTTTCCTTGGCAAGGCGCGGCGCGTCGGCGGGATTGTGCCCCAGGCGCGCGAGGAGATGCTCCAGCGCGGCGGTGGCGTTCCAGCGATGCCAGCGGCCGACGCGGGCGACATGGCCGCGAAACATCTCGGAGAGGACGGCGACGGAGTCCTCGATCCGTGCCTGGGGGACGGAGACATCCAGGGTGGGGGCGGCATTGGTGCGGGCGTGGGCGAGGAGGAACGGTTGGTCCATCGCAAGGGGATCGGCAGGCGTTAGCTCCAGCAGATGGGCCATGAGGCTGCCGTTGAAGACGCCCAGATCGGGCCCTCGCAGGATACCCTCGGCGGCGAGGGCCCGGTCGAGTTCAAGGCGGCACAGCAGGGCGTCCGCAAGGCCGCCCTCGCTGATGTCGCGGAACTCGCGGTTGAGGCGCTCGCGCCAGGGCGTGGATTCACGCGGCCCATAGCGCGCGACGGCGCGGGAGAAGGCCTCGTTCCACAGGCAGGAGTCGGTGTCGACGCCCCGATCGAAGGAGAGCACGGGGAAGTGCCGGCGCGCGACTGGGAATTCGAACTTGCAGAGCCCGGCGACCCGCAGGGCGTTTTCCGATGCGGGTGCAAAGTCGGCGAAGAAGTCGTGTGCCTGGGCGGAGGAAAGGACGTGGCGAGTCTCGCGCGCGGGGCGGAGGAGGTCGCCGAAGGTGCGCGCCACGAGGGGTGGCTCGGGGAAGGTGCGTGGCTTCAGGAGCTGCCAGGCCGCGTCCTGGGGCGAGAGGGCATAATGGATTTCAGGGACGGCGACGGGGGCGAGTTGATGCTCCTCGGCGACGTTCCACAGCGCGCGCGCGGCCTTGAGGCCATCGGGCGTGGTGGGCGCGGGGATGGCGATGAAGACGCGACTTGCCCCGACGGCCTTGAGAATGGCGCGGATGTGTGAGTCGAGCCGGGGAAGGTCGATGCGCGCGGAGAGGCGCGTGACCTCGCCATCGACGCCGCCGGGGAGGAAGAGAAGGCCATCGGGCTCGGCAAGGACTTCTTCCCACCGCAGGTGGGGAGGAATGCCCTCGGAGACGCGGGGCTGCGCGAGGTTGACCAGGCGCACGAGGCGTCGCCAACCGTTGGCATCGGTCGCAAGGAGGCGGACCCGGTAGAGTTCGGTGGCGAGGGAGCGCTCGCCCATGGGCAGGACGTTTGCCTCGAGGCCGAAGAGGGGGCGGATGTCGCGGCGGCGGGCGAGGGCGGCAAACGCGGGGGCTCCCGCGAGGGTCATGCGGTCGCACAGGGCGAGGGCGGGTTGCGAGTCCTCGACGGCGACGGCGCACAGCCGTTCGAGCCGCGCGAGGCTGTCGCCGGTGCTGTACTCGCTGCGAAGGCCGAGATGGACGAACTTGCCGGTCATGGGTATGGGAGCATGGGCGGGGCGGGGTCTGGCAGGTCTCGGGACGGAAAGGCCCGCTGGGTGGCTACCATGTCAAGTTGGGCCTGACGCAGGGACATCGGGGGACGGAAACCGGCCCGAAATGGCTTGTCATGGCACGAGGGTGGACCAAAGCCTCGCGGCTGTTGGACTCTTTTTGCCCGGTGGAACCTGCCATGATTCGACTTCCCGGTTGTCTTCTGCTCCTTGCTTGCCTGCTGGCGATGCCTTTGCGCTCGGCGGCAAACGATCCCGAAACCATGGGGATCCTGAAGGGGCGCGCGGAGAACTTCGTGAAGTGCATGCTGGCGGGGAGCGTGAACTCCATCGCGGGCGAGATGTCGCCGAACCTGCGCCGGACCTACACGAATGAGGTGGTGAGGAACATCTTCGGCGACCTGCACCAGCGGGGCGGGGTGTTCGAGGAAATGGGCGAGGCCACGCTGTCGGTCACGCGCACGCAAAGCGTCGTGGCGATGGTGCCGATCCGGTATTCGAACAACAGCGTGACGGCCCGCCTGATCTTCGAGAGGGCGGGGCGTCATTCGCCGGTCTACCAGTTTGCGATCCTGCCCTACACGGAGCTGAACCCCGACTCGGTCTGGCGCGATCCC
>CAYTRP010000123.1:0-5502 GCA_964440195.1 uncultured Candidatus Sumerlaeota bacterium | reverse complement strand
GGGAGAAGGTGACGCTGGAGCGCGGCGAGAGGGGCGCATTGCCCGCGTCGCTGCTGATGCCGACGATTGCGACGGCCTCGGCGCCCGTCCCCCTGGTCGTGCTGGTGACGCAGCCAAGCGCGACGGGCCAGCCACCGATGGTCGGTGCCAGCAGCCCGGCCCGGGATCTCTCGGAAGGGTTGGCGACGAAGGGAGTCGCCGTGCTGGTGATTGTTCCCGACGAGTTGCCGCCGGAGGATGCGACGGAGGAAGTCGAAGAGACGCCGAAGGGCGAAGAAGCCAGGGTGGAGGAGGAAGCGCCGGAGGCCAGGGAGACGAATCCGCTGCTCGCGAGCGTTGCGGGGTTGATACTCGGCCGCGCGGAACTGAACAACGAGAAGGTCTTCTTCCTGCAATGCGGCGAGCCCATGGAAGGGAATCCCCTGGAGTCGGATGACTCGCTGGGGGCGGCCTCGGCGCATCTCTTCAGCTATTGGATGTTTGACGTGGGGCGGATTGCAACGGCCGAAGAAATCGCCATGGGTGACCCGGCATTCCACAGAGGCCGGCGCGAGGCGACATTTCGCGCGCGGATCGCGGGGGAGGACGAACAAGAGACGCGACTGGACGATCTGGCCGACGGAGGTCGCTCCTACGAGGGGACGGGTCCGCTGCTGGTGGAGGTGATCCAGGAGCAGGACAAGACGACCTATGGCCACATACCCCGCGAGGTGGTGGAGGACGCATCGCGTTTTGCGCGAACGGGGCGGCTTCCGGCACCGGTCACTCGATAAGGTTTCTCTTCAGGTAATCCACAAGGCTTGCCCGGAAGACACGCACCGTGTGGGGGCCGACGCGCACGGCGTTGAGTTCGCCGCGCGCGATGAGGCGATGGAAGAGTTGGCGCGAGATGCCGAGGCGCTTCATGACCTCGTGGGCGCTCAGCAGTTCAGGCAGGGTGTCGAGTGCCATGGCCCGGAGGTGGTCTTCGGCCGTGGCGACGGCGGGCTTTGTGGGTGATGTCGGATGGGTCATGGGATTCCTCGCTTGAATGTGGGCGGGAAATCCCATGCGCACGGCGGGGGACTTGTCGTGCGTGGGGCGTCTGTATTTTCTCCGATTTGTTTCCGCGTGCAGACGTGCGTCAGGGATTTTGGGGCCCTTGCCGGACGCCTGCATCCACGTTGCCCCAACGTTCCCTGATTGTGTCCGAGTACTTGGCGAACATGGCCCGCGCTGTCTCGACCGGGTCGCCTTGCGGTTCGGCGGGGTATTCCTGCTTCTGGTGGATCCACTTCCAATCCATGTCGCGGACCTGCTGCCGAAAGGCCTCGAGATCGAACTCGGCGCCGGCATCCCGGGCCTTGCGCGTTTCGGCGAAGAAGTGTTGCCAGCGTGGCTTGTAAACGCCCGACAGCAACCCGGACCACTGGCGGCAGGCATAATCGACGAGGCTGTCGTGCTCCGGGCCGTGCCATAGTGTCAGGAGGTTGCGCGTGTTCGACTCGTAGAGGTCGGCTTCCTGGGGGGAGGTGCCCCAGGCACGCGCCTCGCGGATCCAGCGGCCCAGCAGGAACTCCTCCCGCGTCGCGACGATCGTCTCCATGTCGTCGATCAACTGGAGGATCTCTTCCTCGGCCTGCTGCATGGCCTTGGCGTCGCCGGCCTTGAAGGCCGCCACATGGCGCCGCTTGAGGAGGTTTGAATAGTCCGCCAGGACCTGGCGGGTGACGTCGACGAGGTCGAACTCGAATCCCCCGGTGGCTTCGATCTCGTGGGAAGCCCTGATGAGAAGTTCCCATGCGCGCAGCAGGTCGATGGGATCGTAATAGGACTCGGCGATGTCGCGCGGATCGGAATCGCGCAAGGTGGGCACCATGGTGATGGCGGAGCGTGGGCCGCCGACGGCGAGCTTGAAATTGTCGAAGCCATAGGCCGTGTAGCGAAGGACAGTCCATGCGTGGCGGGCGGTCTGGTTGTCGCTTCCGTAGCGGCGGCGGACATAGCCATCGAGCCACGCGTCGAGGTTGATGGGTTGGTCGGTCCAGGTATTGTCGAGGAAGAGGGCATAGACCGCCGGGTTTTGCTCCAGTGCCTCCATGGTCAGGCCGATGCCGGCCATGTTGCCCGATTCCGGATGGTGCAGGGCCGCGGCGGGTTCGCGGGCGAGCGTCGGCATCACGCCGAACATATTGTTGTTTCCGCCAAAGTTGTGGACCATGCACCAGAGCCATGGCTTGCCATAGTATGCCTGGACTCGATTCCACACGGGGCGCATCTCGGTCCAAAGGTCGAGGATGAGGACCCCGTCGTCGGGGATGTCGCCGAGGAACGCCTCGACCTGGGGGAGTTGCCAGAAGTCGGCGAGATAGTGGAACATCCATCCCTGCATGACCCAGACTGCCTTTGGGTCGGCGCCTGTCATGGATTGGTGGATGGTGCGCCCGAGGTTGGCGAGGTACTTGGGATCGTTCGTGGGTGGCTTGACCTCGATGAAGGCGTCGGCGGAGTAATAGTGGTCCGTGCCGAAGGTGCGCGTCTGCTCCTCGATGAACTTGTTTCCGATCGTGATGAACATCGGGTCGTCGGGGTGAAGCATGACGGCGTTGTTGAATGCGGTCCACTCGATGGGGGTAAGTCGGGCATCCGGGAATTTGTCCGCATAGCCGGGCGGCACATGGCCGATGAACGCGGGGAGGACCGGCATCATGCCAAGCGAGCGCTGGCGGGCGAGGATCTTCTTCTGGAGTGCTTCCTGGCCATCGATCCAGGACTGGGGGAGGGGACCTCCCCAGCCGTCGAGCAGGCCGAGCCACTGCCAGCACTGATAGGCGGGACCGCTGAAGAACCGCGAGAGCTGTTCGCCGGTGAATCCGAGATCGCGGTAGACTCGTTGCCAGACGGCGTCCTGTCCCGTGATGGCCAGGGGCATGTTCACCCCGTGAAGGGCCATCCAGTCGATCTCCTTTTCCCAGCGCTCCCAGTCCCACCAGGTCATCGTGTAATTGTAGGTCGTGTAGTTGAGGTAATAGCGATACTTGTAGGGGCTCTCGCGACGGATGGGGTTTCCGGCGGGCGGCGGGACGGCGGGCAGCCGGAGATTGGTCCCGTTCCAGCCAATGTCGCTCTGCGTGGCGTGCCGCAGGTAATGGTTCAGCGCGCTGGCCACCGAGACGCCATTGTTGCCGCGCAAGACCACCCGGCCGTCCCGGTCCTCGATCTCAAAGACATCGCCATTCGTGGACGGCAACTCCTCAATGACAAAGTGCTCGTGATGATCGGGAAGGATGCGGCGGACCAGTGCGCGGGCGGCGTCCGTGTCGAGGTCGGCCAGGACCGGGGAGATGCACAGGATGAAGCAGATCGAGAAAAGCAGTCGCTTGCCGCACATGATCGATGACCTTTCCGGGGCATTGTCTTGCAAGTGGATGACCTTGCCGGGCGCGGGCGCCAATGCGGATCCCCGCATGTTCGCAACTCTGGCGGCGGAAGGACGCAGCCGGGGCGCGCCCGGTCCCTGACCTCGTGTTCGCGAACTTGCGTGCCGGTAGTGCGAGAGACATCATTCAGCGGGTTTGTTGGATGCTGAAGCGAACGTACGCTTC
Organism: uncultured Candidatus Sumerlaeota bacterium; assembly: GCA_964440195.1. Taxonomy (GTDB): domain Bacteria; phylum Sumerlaeota; class Sumerlaeia; order SLMS01; family JAHLLQ01; genus CAYTRP01. Next base: position 1,918 of record CAYTRP010000123.1, on the reverse strand, counting down.
GGCGGCCGACACGGTGAGGGCAAGTGCGAGGATGAGCAGGGCGGCGATCAGGGCGTTGACATGGGGTCCGCGTCCCATGGTGCCCCCGGGCTCGACGGAGGGGGAGAGGATGCGGAGCGTGCCCCGGGGCGATTCGGAGGCATCGTCGAGGGGAAGGCGCGTCTCGGCTTGGGCGGCGGCGCTGGCGTTGGCTCGCAGGGCATGTTCGAGGCGCAGACGGCGCGCGGCGGCGGCGGCGAGCTGGCCGGCCGCCGTGGCGGACTCGCTCCAGGCCTTTTCCTGCATGGCACGGATGGCGGCGAGTTGGTCTTCGTTGGAGAGCGAGCGCAGTTCGCCCAGAGTGCGGGTGAGATAGAGGGAGGGTGTTTCCTCGACGGTTGTTCCGGCGTCGGGCTCGTGGGATGGCGCACCGGCGGTGAATCCGTAGGACGCGAGCGTGTCCGGGAGGTAGGGGCGTGAGGCGGGGGCCGGGCCGTCCATGAGCCGGACGATGGCTTCGGCGCGGGCGGCGGCGGAGTGGTGGCGCAGGCGCGCGCCTTCTTCCTCGGCGGCGGCCTCGGCGTATTGGGCGGCGAGTTCGGCGGCGCGGGCCACGGCGCGCCCGGAGGCCGCGCGCGCCTCATCGGCGTAGAGGTCGCCGTATTCATCGAGGATGGTCTCGGTCCACAGGGTCATGAGGGTGACCGCTTCGGCGGCGGAGACCGCCCGCACGCGCAGGTCAACGAGGGGTGCGTATTCGGTCGCGACGGTGTTGTCGATCTCGGTGCTGGTGTTGGCGGTGAAACGGGTGCGCCATGCCTCGATGGATTCGCTGGCGCCGTGGGCTTGCCGCACGCGGTCGAGCGTGGCATCGGCGGTGAACATGCGGCGGAAGGCGGGGGGATTGTAGGCGATGGGCGTGCGGTCCTCGGCGCTGATGCGGGCGGGCGCGCGAAGGAGAACGGCGGCGCGGCTCTCATAGGTGGTGGCACGGCGTGCCGATGCGGCCAGCCATGCGATGGCAAAGGCTATCACGGGAAGGAGAAGGATCAACCAACGCCGGTTCCACAGGTGCAGCACGAGGTGATGGGGCTGGAACTCGGCGGTGTCGGCTCGATGGGCATCCATGGATCTGGTCCGTGGGAGGGTTGGCGATGTGATGGGTCAGGGGGCGCGGGGAGACAAGGGGGGATTGGCCGGCCAGGCAGCGATGCGGAGTTCCTCGCGCAGGGATTCTCGGGCGGGTTCGCCGAACTGTGCGATGAAGCGCTGGGTGGCGCGTCCGGCGGCAATTTCGTCGCGTTGGGCGGTGTGCCAGGCGATGAGGGCGATGTGGAGGATGCGCTCGGAGGGGAGGGAGTCGAGGTTGATGAACGGCTCGAGGAGGACGCCCGCCTCGCCGGCCTTGCCTTCGCGCAGGGCGCAGAGGGCTTCCATGGCCCGTGCGCGGAGGAGGTAGTTGGGGTTTCGCGTGACGGCCTCGGCGAAAAGCTCGCGTGCCGCGGCGGGCTTGCCGCGATCGTAGTAGAGGATGATGCCGAGGTTGAAGGTGGACGTGGCGTCGGTGCGGATGGCCCCGTGCGCGAGGCGGAATTGTTGCTCGGCTTCGTCGATGCGCCCGAGGGAGTAGAGCGCTTGGCCGCGCAACATGGGGATGACGGCCGACCCGGGATTCTCGCGTGCGGCAAGGTCGGCGTATTCGAGGGCGCGGTCGGGTTGGCGCGCGCGCGAGGCGGCGTTGCTCAGGCGTTCGTAATCGGCGAAGTGGAGGCGCTCGCTGCGCACGCCCCACCAGTCGCCCCACGACCAGGCGAGGCCGAGGAGCAGGAGCAGGGACGCGGCGGCGGCGCGCTGCTTCGCGGCGCGGTCCCATTGCACCGAACCGAGCCATTGCCACGCCATCGCAATGGCGAGGGAGGCGAGCACGGCGGCGGGAAAC
>CAYTRP010000122.1:0-8645 GCA_964440195.1 uncultured Candidatus Sumerlaeota bacterium | reverse complement strand
ACCCGTTCGCCGGGATGGACCGCAGGGCAAGATCTTCTCACCTCATTAACAGGATGCCACTCACATGATGAAGTTCACCAAGGGCGAAACGGTCGTCGAGCCGACGATCGGCATCTGCACGGTCTTCGGGATGAAGGTCATGAAGGTCGATGGCCAGGACATGGTCGTCTACATCTTCGACGCCCAAAACGCGAAGGTCTACGTGCCGGCCGACCAGGTCGAGAAGCGCGGCATCCGTCGCCCCATGACGCGTGACGACGTCAAGCGCGTGCTCGCGAGCCTCAAGCGCCCCGCCTCGCCCAACCGCGCCGACGCGCGCCTGCAATACACCAATTATCGCGACATCATGAAGTCCGGCGATCCGGTCAAGATTACCAACCTCCTGCGCGACCTCTACATCCTCGACCAGAACGACGATCTGAAGGGGAAGGAAAAGGAGATCATGGAGCAGGCGCGCAAGTTCCTGACCGACGAGATCGCCTTCGTCCGCGACGCCAGCAAGACGCAGGTCGGCGAACTCATCAACGAATCCCTGCGCGGCATGTACAAGAAGAAGATCCAGAAGGACAAGGAACGGGCCAAGAAGAGCGGCGTCGGCCTCAGCATGGGTGTCCTTGGCTACGAGGACGACGAGGAATACGAGGACGAGGAAGAAGACGTCGAGATCGTCGAGAAGCCCAAGTCCAAGAAGAAGGCCGTCGAGGAAGAAGTCTTTGAGGAGGACGAGGCCACCGACGAGGGGGCAACGGACGTCGAAGAGGCGGAAGCGGAGGAAGAGTTCGAGGAAGACCTGTGAGAAATCCGCGGCCCTGAAGTCAGAAGACGAAAGCCCAACAAACCCTCCCCGGATCGCGCAGGTGCGATCCGGGGAGGGTTCATTGGCGGCCCGCTGAATTCGTCGCCACGGGGACAGGGCTTCCCTTGCGCCTTGGCTCCACCCTGGTGCATCCCAAGCATGTGGTTATGTGCAGCCAACATCGGAAAGGAACTCGCATCATGTCCCGACTTCGCAGTGCGGCAATCCTGGGTGCCGCCGCAGGTGTTGCCCTCATGTCAACCGGGTGCCTGCGGGCGCCGGTCATTCCGCCCTACGGCATCATTTACTCGGAGATTCAGGCTCCGCTGGATCATGATTTTGACGAGACTCTCGTGCCGTCAAAGGCCGGGCGGTCGGAGAGCATATCGATTCTCGGGCTCGTGGCGGTCGGGGACGCCTCGATCAACACGGCCGCCAAGGAGGGAGGGCTTTCGGTCATTCATACCGCCGACTACGAGTACACCAACATCCTCGGCATCTACCAAAAGTACGTGACCGTCGTGCGTGGGGAATAAGGAGATGAGTTCCATGAAGCTCTCCAACTCTCCACCTGTCCGGATTGTGGCGCGGACCATCGGGTGCTTGATGCTTGCCGTCGCCTTGCCGGGATGTGCCGGCATCGACCTGTTGCCCAGAAGTTCACCTGATGTTCCGGTCGTCCCACCCTATGGCCTGGTTTACACCCAGTTCTCCGCTCCTTTGGAACACGACTTCACCAACGACGGCACCCCAACGCCGACCGGTGAAGCCCTGAAGAAGGGAACCTCGGGGTCGAACTTTGTGATGATCTGGCCCATCTCCTCCCTGATCAGCGTGGGTGTGGGCGACATCTCCGTCGAGGCCGCCGCCGAGGACGGGGAACTGAGCAAGATCTACTACGCGGATTATCATCACTTGAATATCCTGATGATCTTCTCGCGCACCAGGATCGTTGCCTACGGCGAGTAAGGTGTTTGGGGGAAGCGGCTCGTGGAGCTGTTTCTCCCGCCCCCTTTCCGGTTGCGGCACATCCGGCGGCACCCGTCGCATCTCGTTTCGGCCATTCGAGCCCCTGCGAGGTCGTCGCGACTTGATGCAAACGTTTGCCAGACTGCTGGATGCTCCCGGGGCTTTGCTGGCAAGACTCGCGGCGCCGCTGGAGCCGCGCCTTGCTCCGGTGGCGCGCCTCCTTGACCGGGGAGAGGAGTCGCTCGCACGCTATCGCCAGCCGCTGTTTGGAATATGGTGGGCCGTGATCGGCGTGCTCGTGTTCTTGCGCTGCGTGGCCCTGCGCGCGGACTTCCCCGTGAAGATGGGGCGGCGATTTCTCAATGACGGATTCCTCTACAGCGACGAAGGCTGGTACTCCACATCGGTGCGCCGTTGGTTCGCGACGGGTCAGTGGTACATCCCCGGCGACAACAACACTGGCCTCGTCCTGCCAATGCACCAGGTGTCGCACGCGGTTGGCTTTCTCTTTCTTGGCCCCACCATCGAGGGCGCGCGGATGACCTCGGCGGGCGCCTTTATCCTGACATGTCTTTTTACCTTTCTTCTCCTGCGGCGCATTGGCCAGCCCGTTTGGGTCGGCATGGTGGCCGTCACGTTGATGGCGTCGAACTTCTTTTTCTTCGTCCACAGTCGGCTCGCCATCGGCGAGTTCCCCATGATGATGTTCGTCATGGCAGCGGCGTGGCTCTCCACATACGCGCGTGGCAATCGCGCCTGGTGGATCGCGCCAATGGTCGGCCTGGTGTTCCTGATGGGCATGTTGACCAAGACACCGGCAACGCTGCTTGGGCCGGTGATTCCCCTCGCGATCTTCCTCCCCAATTTCAATTGGGATAGACGCGCCTGGCCCGTGGCGTTTGGCGCGCCGGTCCTCTTCGGAGTCGTCGCCCTCGGCGGCTTCTTCGCCTGGCAATCCTACATCCGCGCCACCTTCCCCGAAGACGTGGCCTTTTTCAACGCGACCAACATCGGCACGCGCAGCGGCATCAATTGGTACCACACCTGGCGTCACTCGGTGTGGTTTCGCAAGAACCTGATGCACGTTGACTGGTATCTGATGCAGTTCCTGCTCTACGGCATTCCGCTTCTGCTGATCTTCTCGTCGAGATTCCATCGCAAACCCATCGTGTGGTTGTCGATCCTCGCGATTTTCATTTGGTTTGCGCTGTGGTCGTACTTCGGCAACCGCCAGTTGCGCTACTTCGTGGCCATGGCGGCACCCGTCGCGGTTCTCCTCGCCATGGCGACCGCCGTCCTGTGGGAACGCCGCCGCGAGTCACCCCTCTCGCGCCTCCCGATCCTCGCCATGATCGTTTTCCTCGTCGTGTTGTCGGTGCGCGGTGGGCAGTCCATCATCAAGCACATGACAAGCCTCGAATACACCTACTCGGACCGCGCCCGCGAGATTCGCCAACTGATGGCGGAACGCGAAGCCCCCAACAACGTCCTCCTGAGCCACATTTCCTGCGCCTTTGCCCTCTACGACGACTTCACGTCGCTCAACGACTTCTACGCCTCCGGACCGCTGGAGGATAGGATCCTTCAATTCCAACCGCGCGTGTTTCTGACGGAATGGCCCTTCGTCGAACCGGATGCGGACACCGTCGCGCGCGAGCGCGCGAGTGGCGAGCCGCGCGATTCCCTCGCGAGGTGGGAGACGCTTAACAAGTACTACGACATCGAGCACGTCGGCCCCGTGGATCTGCTCCACAATAACGCCGGACGTGACGTTCAGCTCTATTGGCTGGAGCCGAAGGTGGACGCTTGGGGAAGCGTGACGCGTGATGAGTGAATCGGAAGGCTGAAGGATGAAGGATGCGACCCCGGCCTGGCGCTGGCTGCTGCGAACCCCCCTGGAGGAGGTTGCCGGACAGTTGTTGGCGCCGGTGGATCGCCTGCTGAGGCCGCTTGATCGATTGCTGGCGTCGTTTGAGGCGCGTCTTGCGCCCACCTGGCGGCCGCTGCTCGGCGTGTGGCTCGCGGTCATCGCGAGCATGCTCGCCCTGCGATTCGTGGCGCTGCGGGCGGACTTTCCCCTCACCCGGGCAGGACGACGCTTCATTCGCGATGGCTTTCTCTACAGCGACGAAGGGTGGTACGCCGCGAACGCGTTGCGTTGGTTTCGCACAGGCGACTGGTACCTGCCGGGAGACGTCAACTTCGGCGTGGTCCTGCCGGTGCAGCAACTTCTGCACGCGCTCTCCTTCGGCATCTTTGGCCCGGGGATCGAAGCCGCCCGCTTGACCACCGTCTTCAGCTTCCTCGTCCTGTGCGTGTTGACGTTCCTGCTCGTCCGCCGCTTCGAGGCGCCGTGGGTGGGTTTGATCGCCGTGTGGGTGATGGCGACGAATTTCTTCTTCTTCACCCACAGCCGCCTTGCCGTCTCCGAGAATCCGATGATGATGTTCGTGGTGGCATCCGCCCTCATCGCCACTTATGCGCAAGGCGCAAGGGCCGCATGGCTCGCCCCCCTTGCCGGGCTGGTGTTCTTGCTGGGGGTGCTCACCAAGACTCCCGCCATCGTGCTCGCCCCCGTCATCGCGATGGGGCTTTTCTTCCGAAACTGGCCGGGGGGTTGGCGCGTCACTCCGCGGATGATCGCCGCGCCGGGCCTCTTCGGCATGGTCGTCCTTGGCGGCTACTTTGCATGGAACACGATGGCGCGCGCTCTCTTTCCCGCGGATGTGGCCTTCTTCGAATCCATCAACGTCGAGATGCGCACCGAGTGGAACATCGCCCGCATCGGCGACCACGCCGGATGGTTCCTCGCCAACCTCCACAACATCGATCGCGTTCTCTTCCAGTTTCTTCTGTTTGGAGTCCCCGCGCTCCTGCTGCTGAGCCGGCGATTTCGCGCCAGCCCCCTCGCCCTGGCGTCCATTGCGGCTATCGTCATTTACTTCCTCGCCTTCTCCATTTATGCGAATCGCCAGTACCGCTACTTCGCGGCCATGGCGCCCCCGGCCGCCATTTTGACGGCAATGGGCATGAGCGTGCTGTGGGAAGCACGCCGGCACACGCCCCTCCTGCGGGTCGCCTGCCTCGCCATGATTGGAATCGTCGCCGCCACCGGCGCGCGGGGAATTATCCCCACGATCAAGGCCCTCTCCGGGCGCACCTACACGTTCAGCGATGAAGCCGCCCGCATGCATGCGCTGTACGCGGAGATGGACATTCCGAACAATGTGCTGCTGGGCCACATCTCCTGCACCTTCGCCTTGTATGAAGACTTCTTCGCGGTGAACGACTTGTACGAATCGGGACCATTGGCCGAACGCGTGGCGCGCTGGCAGCCCCGCATGTTGGTGAGCGAATACCCGGTGGTGCCGGAACCTTGGCGCCCCCTCCTGGAAGCCCACGACCGCGATCCGCGCAGTTCCCTCTCGCGGCTGTCCGATCTGCGTGCATACGGCGAAATCGAACATCTGGGGCCGGTGGACGTCCTCGACAACACCGCCGGGCGAAACCTGCAGTTGTATCGCTTGTATCCGGAACCGGAAGGATGAATAGGATGGATGGGGCAAATGGGACGAATGGCGCGAATGGCGCGGATGCCTAGCCCACGATGAGCGCCCCGAATCTCCAACCCCGAACCCCGAAATCCGATCCGCGAACTCCGATCCCCGATCCCCGTTGCCCCCCGGGCGGCGGGCGATGACAATTGCGCCTTCAAATTCCCGGGAGGGACTCTCTCATGCCACGCCGCAACAAGATCACCGTCATTGGCGCCGGAAACGTGGGCGCCACCGCTGCCCACTGGGCGGCATCCAAGGAGCTGGGCGACGTCGTCCTGCTCGACATCTCCGAGGGCATGCCCCAGGGCAAGGGCCTCGACCTCTTCCAGGCCAGCCCCGTCGAGTTGTTCGACGCCCGCATCAAGGGCACCAACGATTATGCCGACACGGCGAACTCGGACATCGTCATCATCACCGCCGGCCTGCCCCGCAAGCCGGGAATGAGCCGCGATGACCTGCTTGCCATGAACCAGAAGATTATGACGGCGTGCGCCGAGGGTGCCGCCAAGGCGAGCCCCGAGGCCATCTTCATCATCGTCTCGAATCCGCTCGACGCGATGTGCCATGTGGCCAAGTCCGTGTCGGGTTTCCCCAAGGAGCGCGTTGTCGGCATGGCCGGCATCCTCGACACGGCGCGTTACCGTGCCTTCCTTGCCGAGGCGACGGGCTACAGCGTGAAGGACATCCAGGCGCTGGTGCTCGGCGGCCACGGCGACACGATGGTGCCGCTCATCAGCTACACCTCCATCAGCGGCATCCCGATCACCCAGTTCATCGCCAAGGACAAGCTCGACGCCATCGTGGAGCGTACCCGCAAGGGCGGCGGCGAGATCGTCGCGCTTCTCAAGACCGGCAGTGCCTTCTACGCCCCCAGCGCCGCCGCCGTCCAGATGGCCGAGTCCATCCTCAAGGACCAGAAGCGCATCCTCCCCTGCGCCGCCTTCCTCGAAGGCGAGTACGGGATCAACGGACTCTACGTCGGCGTGCCGGTGGTTCTCGGCGCCAAGGGCGTCGAGAAGGTCATCGAGGTGACGCTGACAACGGAGGAAAAGGCGGCGCTCGACAAGTCCGCTGCGGCGGTGAAGGAGTTGGTCGAACTGCTGTAATCCAACTGACCTCGGCTTGCAAGTCACACGAATGAGCGCGGTTCCCACGACGGGGACCGCGCTCACCGTCATTTGGGACCCGTCCGCGTGGGGCTTGCCAGCGTCCGCCCAGCGGTTCTACTGGACCGGACCCGGTGCGACTTCAGCGGGCAGGACGACCGTGAAGCGCGTGTCACGACCGGGTTCGCTGCTGACGGAGACCGCGCCGCCGTGCACCCGTGCGATCCCGTGAACCAATGCAAGGCCAAGACCGCGGTGGTGCGCCTTGGTGGTAAAATAAGGATCGAAAATGCGGGGCCGGACTTCTTCCGGGATGCCGGTTCCATTGTCCGAAACCTCCACTTGCGCGTAGCTCCCCGGCCGCATCTTTGCCCCGGGGAATCTCTCCTGAAGCGCCAACGCGCCGATTTGTATCGCACCCGACCGCACCGTGATGATTCCCCCCCCGCGACCGGCAAGGGCCTCGCGCGCGTTTGCGAGCAGGCTGCCAATCATCCCTCGAACTTGGGAGGCATCAGCCTGGACGGGAGGCCTGTCGCTTGATAACACAGTCTGGATTTCAATCTCGCCGGCGACCTGCAACCGCAACGAGTCAACGGCCTCGGTTACGATCCCGCCAAAATCCAGGGGATGGCGCGATGGCCGTCCCTTTCCGGAGAAGAGCAGGAGTTGTCTCGTGAATTCCGCCGCCCGCTCCCCCGTGCGCTGGACCAACTCCAGCGATTCGAGAATCGACCGGCAATCCTCCTTCCCCTGAAGCTCATCGATCGCCAGCGAGACGTTTCCCAGCACGCCGCCGACAAGGTTGTTGATATCGTGCGCGATGCCCGACGCCATCAGGTCGAGGCGCTCGAGCTTCTCCTCCTGCCGGAGTCGCTCGCGCCCCAGGGCCAGACGCGCAGCCTCCTCGGCATTGCGCCTGTCCGTAATGTCCCGGGCGATGCCCTCGAGCAGAAAGCCCGACTCCTCGCCGGTGGAGAGCCGTCTCCCGGCAACATTCATCCAGCGCTGCCCGCCATCCGGGCGTTGGATGCGATAGGTGATCGAGTCCCGGGATCCCTCTCGCAGCCGTTCGTAGAATTGCCGTGCCGCCTCCGCGTCATCGGGATGGACCACCTCAAGCCACAGCCGGGGTTCCTCGAAGAACTCGTGGAGTTGCCTGCCGAAAATGGGCTCCACGTGGGGACCGAGGAACACGGGCGCCAACGTCCGGGAATCGAGCGACCACAACACATCCTCGACGGATCGCACGATGGAGGAGAGGCGTTCCTCGTTGGCCCGCATCGCCTGCTCGGCCCTCTTCTGGACGACAAGGATGCCGAGAAGCCCGCAATAGAGCGCCAGGAGATGCTGCTTCCCCTTGTCGAGCGCGCTTCCGGTGATCGCCGCGTCGTTGAACAGCACACCGAGCAGGCGCTGTCCGGAAATGATGGGTGTGGAGGCCACCCAACCCTTTCCCACATCGTGATAGGCGCGACCGGACCACTCGGTTTGCGGAGCGACATTGACCAGCCAAGGTTGATCGGTTCCCGCGACCGCGCGCACGCGGGCACGGTCGTCGGGGCCGATCGAAATCCGTGCGGGTGCCTCCGGCACGACCGCGCCGTGTCTGTTGACGCCATAGGTGCCGCGCATCGTCTCGCCATCCTCGTCGATGAAGAGCGAGCAGCGCTCGACGCCAAGATCGGCAACCGCCAACTCGACTGCCCTCCTGAAAAGCTCATCCAGCGTGCCGCAAGCACCGAGTTTCTCCACAGCCGGCAGCAGCCTCGAAGAGCCGTCGGGCAGGCTTGAAAGCCTTGCCTCCGGTGCCAACGTCCCACGCGCGCCCAGGGTGCCTTCGGGGGCGGAGGAAGCAAATGCCGGGCGCTCGGCGTGACTCATCGCAACGACCTCACGGTTTCCTGCCACGACTTCGACGGTCGCGCCATCGTAAGGTGCCGGATCCTCGAATCAAGTGCCATTTGCCCCGGACTTTCCGCGTTGCGGTTCAAGTTCCCGCGATCGTCTCCCCCAGGATCCCCTCGCACAGGAAGAGCGCGCGCGGAACGTGGAAGCATCCCTTGTAGGGACCGCCCTTGAAGCGTTGGGTGACCTCGCCCCGGCGGTTCAGATAGCCATACCATTCGCCGTGCTCGGGATCTGGGAAGTGGCTCCACGTCCAGTCGAAGACCGTCTCGAACTTCTCCCACCACTTGTCGTCGCCGGTGTGTTGCC
>CAYTRP010000121.1:0-8645 GCA_964440195.1 uncultured Candidatus Sumerlaeota bacterium | reverse complement strand
CAGTGCCTCCCCCCGCGCTGACGGGAACAAGGTCAAGATGCACCCTTCGGGATCAACCGTTGGCAATGCCCAGCGATCCCGGAAAAGGATATACAAAACAACAAAATGGTCTATTGTCCGAGCCGATTCCTCAACCCGCCTCCTGCTCGTCGCGTGGTTCGCGCAGCCGAAACGCCGCGTTCCCGATTCCCGCCACGACACGCCCGGAGTTGCCCGCCCTCACCGCGTGGACCATCCGGCGACGAACCTGCCCGGCGCTTTTTGGTCATGACGAAGGACTCCCGAAGCGCTTTTTGCATAGCTTCACCGCCAACACCGGCGGCCACCTGACACTGTCGGTTATCCAAACAAAGGATAAAGATCGGGGATGATTCGAGAAAATGGGTTTCAAGGGTTTTGGGGCGAGGCGAGGCATGTCCTTGCCTCATTGGCCTTTTTGGTTGGGGTGGTGATTGTTCCGGGGTGGGTGAAAGGCGATGATGCGCGGGTGGTGGAGATTTTGGAGGGGGCGATCGGGAAGCACGGCGTGCCGGCCATTGGGGCGATGGTGGTGAATTCCGAGGGCGTGGTGGCGATGGGTGTGGCGGGGGTGCGCAAGGCGGGGACGGATGTGGCGGTGACGCTGGAGGACAAGTGGCACCTGGGGTCGAACACCAAGGCGATGACGGCGACGTTGATCGGCAGGTTGGTGGACGAGGGAAAGCTGCGGTGGGACAGCACGCTGGAGGAGATCTTTCCAGAGATCGAGAATATGCACGAGAGTTTCAAATCCGTGACGGTACTTCAGATTTTGACGCATCGTGGCGGATTTCTGGCCAACCTGCCGTGGGGGATCATCCCGCGGACGGGTGACATGGCGAAGGTGCGCCACGACGCCATCAGTCTGGCGCTGACGATGGAGCCGGCGTTTGAGCCGGGGGTGGAGGTGACGTATTCGAATCTTGGGTATGTGGTGGCGGGCGCGATCGTGGAGAAGTTGCGGGGAGAGGCGTGGGAGGAGGCGATCCGGCGGGAGTTGTTCGAGCCGCTGGGAATGACAAGCGCGGGATTTGGGGTGGTGGGGACGCCGGGCGAGTTGGATCAACCTTGGCCGCATTATACGGGGAAGGCTCCGGCACCGACGAACGGACCGGAGATGGACAATCCGCCGGTGCTCGGACCGGCGGGGAGGGTGCATTGCTCGTTGGCGGACTATGGGAAATTTCTTGCAGAGCATTTGCGCGCGGGAAAGGGGGAGGGGGCCTTGCTTTCGGCGGAAAGCTTTGAGAGGCTGCACACGCCGCCGTTTGGCGACGCGTATGGCCTGGGTTGGATTGTGGTGGAGCGTTCGTGGGCCGGCGGCGTGGCGATGACGCATTCGGGGAGCAACACGGTGAACTATTCGGTGGTGTGGATGGCCCCGGAGAAGGACCGGGCATTTGTGGCGGTGATGAACGTGGGGATCGGGGAAGGCCCGGCGATTGCCGATGAGGTGGTGACGTCGCTGGTCCTGGAGTTCCTGGCCGGGGATTGAGGAGGGTGTTGGACGTGACCCCAATCCTTCACGACAGCCTCGAAAAGTGGAAGACCCCCCGCGATGTTCCATGCTTCCTTGGGTTTGCGGCGACACAAGGCGCAAGGGCGCATGGCAGAGGGCGGCCAAGTTCAAGCAGCAGACGGTGAAGCCGATCAAGGTGGAGTTTTTCCCGCAGGAGCGGGTGACGAGTTTCGGGGATTGGCAGTGGACACGCGCGTGGAGCGTCATCTGCCCGCGCGGGATGCCCATGTCACTCTGGTTGGGCTCTTTTTTACGGTGGGCAAGAACCATGTCCATGCGAAATGATCGCCCAATGCAACCCTATCCCATCTCCATCTCGCGAATCAGTTCCAGCGCCTCCTCCAGATTCTCCCGCGCGATCTCCCTGTAATGTTCCGATCCCGGGGACTCGAACACTTCCAGCGCGGCGCGGTAAGCGTCGGCGGCTTTTTTCAGCAGCGTTATGTCTTCCTTCTCTTCGCCAAGTTGCATGAGCACATTTCCCAGGTTGTGCTGCGCCGCCGCCCAGTCGAAGGGAACGCGCTCTCGGGTACGCCCCTTGAGCACGTTGCGGTAGGCGGCGATGGCTTCCTCCAGCCGTGCGGTGTCCTCCTCCTGTTCGCCAAGCTCCGCGAGTGCGAGGCCGAGCTTGAACTGCGCTTGTGCCCAGCCGAGGGGGTCGTCGGTTCAAGTCTGACCACTCCGACCAGCTTTCCCGATTCTTCCCGGCATTTCCCCGCAAGGTCCTAGCCGACCGAGGGCCGGACCGAGCGGGCGTCGGCCACGGCGGCGGCGGCGAGCTGGGTCACGCGTGTCCAATCGCGCTCGCGCAGCAGCGCCGGGGCGACCATCCATGGGCCGCCGATGGAGAAGACGATCTCTTCGGCGAGGTACGACTTCACGTGGTGGCTTTCCAGCAACCCGGTGGCGTGGAAGCAAAGGCCCGTGTGCAGGAACGGCGCGGCCATGGCCTTGAACGTGCGGATGCCGCCGATGGCCTCGACGGGGAAGAACTTCAGAATCGTGGCGCCCAACTCCAGCCCCGGGGACACGCCGAAGCACGCCCCCGCGTCGAGGGCCGCGTTGAGGCCGTCTGGGGTGATGACCGTGCCCGCCCCGGCGAGGAATTCCGGGAAGCGTTCGCGCACGGCCTTGAGGGCCTTTGGGGCGGCCGGCGTGCGAAACGTGAACTCGGCGACGGGAAGACCGCCGGCGATGAGGGCCTCGGCAAGGGGGAGCGCATCCTCGACGCGCTCGATGATGACGACCGGGACGATGGGAAGGCGGGAAAGGACTTCGAGGGCGTTCATGGGTGGCATTGTCCGGATTGGCGCGCTTTGAGCCGGCAGCGGAAGGGAGGATCGGTTCCTGTGACTGAGGGGGCGATGGGATTTGGGGGGATTCACCCCCGAACGGCGTTGAGAATCGTATCCGCGACCCACAGGCGTCCCCAGTCCTTGCCGGAGATCTCCTTCAAGATTCCCATTTCTTCCATCACCTTGATGTCCCGGGAGGCGGTGGGGGTGCTGACGCCGAGGTACTTTGCAGCGCGGGCGACGTCCATGTAGGGATTGAGGAAGAGTTCTTCGAGAAGAGCCAGAAGGCGATGCTTCTTCGCCAGCTTGTCACGTAGGGTTTCCCGCAGGCTCAGGATTGTCTGGCTCTGGATGATGGCATTGCGCGAGGCATCGCGGACAGCGGTGAGGAAGAACGCCAACCATTCGCTCCACTCTCCATGCGTGCGGATTCGCTGGAGCAGGCGATAGTACTCCTGTCTTCTCTGCTCAATGACACTGGAGACATAGAGCAGGGGCTTGCTAAGGCGCCCGCGCTCGATGAGGAAGAGGGTGATCAGCAGACGCCCCACCCTTCCGTTGCCGTCGAGGAAGGGATGAATGGCCTCGAAGTGTTCGTGGATGAGCGCACACTGGATGAGGTCGGGAATGGTGTCGCGCTCGTTGAGAAAGTTTTCCCAATGCTTCAGACACTCGTGCATCTCGGGGTGATGAGGCGGCGGCACATAGGTGGCATTTGCCAGCGTGGATCCGGGTGGCCCGATCCAATTCTGGCTGCGCCGAAACTCGCCGGGCGTTCTTTCCTGGCCGCGCACATCGCGCATGAGGATGCCGTGAATCTCGCGGACAAGTCTTCCCGAGAGGGGCAGGCTCTCCAGAAGCCGGATCCCATGCTCGAGCGCGGCCACATAGTTGCGGACCTCGCGAACGTCACTTTGAGGAGGTGTGCGCTCGGGTTCGATCTCGTCGAGGTACACATCGGTCAGGTCGGCCTGCGTGCCCTCAATCTGGCTGGAGGCGACGGCCTCCCTTCTCATGTAGGGCTGGATCAGCAGATTGGGATTGGGCAGGTAGCGACCCATGCCCGAGAGTTCGCTGAGGGCGGCATCGGCTTGCGACAGATGCACCATGAGCCGCTCGTCATACCGGATCTTCGGAGGGAGGGGGGCCGGAACGAAGGCATGGTAGCCTCCGGACGCCTTGATGACGCGCCCCGCCCGTCGAGACCGAAAATCGCTGATATTCATGGAGATAGCTCGATCCGGCAATCTTTCAGGATTTTCAAAGCCCTCGGAGCTTTGAAAAAAATCGCCGGATTCTTTAAAAGCTTGGGGGCAAATGCAAGGGATTTCCAAAGTGTCCAGCGCCCCTTCCGCCAATCCGCCGGACGTCCTGAGGAGTCGGCTGTCGGGGGGACCGGGTGCGGCCGACATCGCCACAAGGAGCGCCGAACTTGCATCTCCACATCATCGACGGCGACCTCCTCGATCAGGATGTCGAAGTGATCGTCAACGCGTGGAACCGGAACTTCATTCCGTGGTGGCTGTTGCTGCCTCAGGGCGTGTCGGGCGCAATCAAGCGGCGTGGCGGAACACAGCCGTTCTGGGAACTGTCGCGGATGGGAATGATCCCCCTGGGTGGCGCGGTGGAGACAGGGCCGGGCAGATTGCCTTATCGATCGATCATTCACGTGGCGGGCATCAACATGCTGTGGATGTCTTCGGAGTACTCCGTGAGGCGATCCGTGCGGAGTGCCATGGGCATTGCGCGGGAGAAGGGCTATCAGTCCATCGCCTTTCCGTTGATTGGCGCCGGCACCGGATGGTGGGGCGTTCGTGATCGGGTGCAGCAGTGGATGGAAAAGGAACTGGCGACCATCGAATTCGATGGCGAGGTGCGTATTGTGCGCTTGGGTTCTGCATCGATTCACCCGTGAGGGAGAGAGCTTCGAAGATGGCGCGTCCGCTCGATCCGCGCGAGTCCAGAGCCTCGCGGTCCCAGGCCCTCACTCATCCCCCACGCGCCGCAATTCCGCCTCGCGCTGCGTGCGGACGAGGTCGCCGTCGCTGATGGTGCCGTTGGTGGGGTCGTAGAGGAGGTTGACCTTGGTGTCGGGGCCTTTGTCGCCATCGGGCCCGGCGGCGTACAGACGCCAGCCGCCGTACGTCGGATGAATCCCGTTGGCCGAGGCGGTGAAGCCACGCGCGAGGAGGATGTCGCGCATGCGGTCGCTCTCGATGTAACCGTAAGGACGCAGGGGCTCGGGCGCGCCGGGGAGGAGCAGGCGATCCGTGGGGAGCGTTGCGAGATAGGCGACCGGTGTGGTGAGGGGCAGGCCCGGGGTGAACTCGACGGTCGTGATGCCGGCGGCGACGGCGGGAACGTTGACGGTGCCGTTGGCGAGCCTTTCGCCGTGGGGCGGGTAGCGGTTGGTGTCCACGCGGTACGATTCCAGGGCCGTGGCCAGCGTGCGCAGGTCGGCGCGCGTGCGGGCGAGGCCGGCGCGGGTGCGGGCTTCGAGGAAGTTGGGAAGCGCGATGGCCGCCAGGATCGCGATCACTGCGATGACGAGCAGCAGTTCAATGAGGGTGAAGGCGCGAGAGGGCATCGAATGCGGCCTTGGTGAAGGGCGTGACGAGCCGGTGCGGGACGAAGGGTACGCGACCTTTCTCGATGGCGCGGCGGCTGGTGCTCGAAAAAAACGAATCATGGTCTTGACAACAACTCGGCCGACGAGATTTCCTCAGTGCCATGGACGGTCTATGAGAGTGGTCTGATGCTACTCCGTATCACACGCCGAGCTAAATGGCGAGATCGGAAGCAAGCCACGGAGAAGCAAGAAGTTGGCCCACTTGGAGCAGGATTGCCAAGAGGGTCTTACATGGACAGGAACGAAGAAGCCCACAATTTATGCGGGTCCATCTAACCAGAGTTCGGCTAGAGAAGGAGGCAGAGAGATGAGGGAGTATCTGGTTGCATGGTGCTCGGTGCTCGTTTTCGCGCTTGCATTCGCAGTGCGGTCAACGGCGGGAAGCGTGGAAATTACTACGGAGAATAGGACCGATGCGCTCGGGCGAGTCCAGACGACCTACCGGGATGCGTCGGGCAGAGTCGTAGCGACCTCGACAACGCAGAAGGACTACCTCGGGAACATCACGACCACCTTTAAGAACACGGATGGCGAGAATATCGGCACATCCACGACGACAGTGGACATATTGGGCAACTCGACCACCATTGTGAAAGACAATCAGGGGAACGTCATTGATCGAAGGAAGACTCACGGAGAGGTAGCGGGTGAATCGGACAAAACATCACAGACCCAGCCTCAGAGGCGAGGCACGACCAAGCGATTAACTGAAGATGGGATGGGCGGTTTCCGAGTTCGCGATGAAGATGGCCGCACGACGAGAGTTCGACCCGACTACACCGGCGGATACCGTGCGACCGACGACAAAGGCAATACTGCTAGGATTCGGCCAGACTATCTCGGTGGCTACAAGGCGACTGATGACGAAGGGAATACCACACGAATCAATCCGCCCAGCATCACACTTGGCCATGCTGGCAACCGCTATGACCCGAACTCGTTGGCCAACCCACACGGTGCAGGGAGCCCCTACAAGGCGGACGGACTGATGAATCCGTACAGTCAGTACGGCAGTCGGTACAGCAACAAGTCGTGGAACAATCCCTATGCAACGGACGCGCCAAAACTCTTCGACAGCCAAGGGAACTACAGAGGGAAACTGAGCACGAACCCGTATGACCCTGACTCTACGTCCAATCCGTATGGGAGATACGGCAGCAAGTATTCCCCCGACAGCATCAACAATTCTTACGGTGCGGGAA
The DNA here is from genome assembly GCA_964440195.1 of uncultured Candidatus Sumerlaeota bacterium. Lineage (GTDB taxonomy): Bacteria > Sumerlaeota > Sumerlaeia > SLMS01 > JAHLLQ01 > CAYTRP01. Next base: position 1,982 of record CAYTRP010000121.1, on the reverse strand, counting down.
ATCCGTACTCGTCCCAACCCATCTACGTTGTCCCATCACCATGATGGTAGAGACCAAATGATCACATGGATTGACTTCAGGTCAGCAGACGGTTCGCAACCCCCCAAGGCGGACGAAATCACGAAGAGTCTGCTCGCGCTTTTGATCGAGCAATGCCACCAGAAGCATGAAGGAGGAGTCTTCGGAACAATCAAGCCAGTTGACGTGTATCTGTCCGATGACGGCACCCTCGGAGAACTGCACCTCAGCCCTGCCTGCATGGGGAGGTGGGTGGCTATCACTATCGTCCCTGTGAATCTGGCCATGTTCCAGGAATCGCCTTTCTCGGCAAACCTCCGGCGTTGAGCTTTGGGCTTTTTCGATGACTTCGCAGAAAAGACAGCAGAAAATGATAGCCGAACCCCCGCCTGCAGCACTTCACTGATTTCGCTGCGCTTAAACGGCGAGGTTGAGGCGGGACGATCGCTGATCGTACCTACAAACCACAAGGATGAGACCGAATGGCACTTCGAGAAAGCTACGCGGTATGGAACAACAAGGGCGGCGTCGGCAAAAGCACGATCACATTCCATATCGCCGCGCGTTTCGCCGAACAAAACCCGGACACCAAGGTCCTCGTAATAGACCTCTGTCCACAGGCTAACGCAAGCATGATGCTGCTGGGTGGCGGTAACTCCGGCGAACAAAACGTCTTGCATTTCGGAACACAGCCAACACCACGATCCGTCGTCGGCTACCTCAGCAATGTTCTTGCTGCCGGTGCCGGCGCACCTCTTCCTGACCCAAACGCCTTCATCGTGCAAGTTAGCCAGTTCAACTCCAACTTGACCGACAATTTGTATCTACTTTGTGGCGATGGAAATCTCGAGCCCATGGCACCGGCAATATCAGGTGCCGCCGCACAGCCCCCGCTGACGCCACAGGCCCAGCCTTGGCGATGGGTTCATATGGTGTTTCGTGGCTTGATTGACAACGTGTTGGAAAATGATCCAGACAATGATTGGCTTGTCCTCGTCGATACCAATCCAAGCTTCTCGATTTACACCGAACTCGCGATGTGTGCTGCAAATCGCCTGATTACTCCTGTGAACGCTGACGACTCGTCCCGTGTCGCCACGAATGCCATGTTTATCCTGCTACACGGACAAACACCGCCTCATCCGGTTTACGGATCTTGGACATTCGCGTCCCGAGCACCGACTTTTAACATCGCTATTCCGCAGATCCATTTAGTCGTTGGAAACAGACTTACGCAGTACCAAGGTGCCGCCACCGCCTTCGCAGCCTTGTCTGATGCAACTGCCGATACATTGTTTCATGCGTACCAGTCTCACCCCTCGTACTTTACTGCAAGAAACACAGCACCAACCAGCGTGGAGGAATTCAGAAGCTTGTATTCGGTCCCACTGCGTGACTTTAACACGGCTGGTGTGGTTGCGGCGCATCTAGGCCAGCGGTTGTCGAATCTGACCGGTCGCCACTACCCTGTCCATGGCGAGCAGGTTCAGCTCGTTCGCGACCGCATTGACGAATGTATCGCGGCGATCGACAGCGTGACGGCAATGCTATGACGGCGAACAATCGTTTCAACCGGAGCCGCGGGCCGCGCGCGTTCTGAAATCAACGAACATTTCCTGCGTGGAAGCCTTGGTCGCCTTCGCGGTAAGCGCGGCCATCGAGGTTGAAGACGCCGACCGCCTGGTCGGAGAGTCCCGACAGCGCGGACTTGACGTCATAGGTCGCGCCGATGAACGCGGCCTTGATAAACCGCGAGTGCAGAGCCTCGCGGTCCCAGGGGCGGTCCGTAGACCGGCGGTCCCAGCAATCTGTTGTTTCCACAGCTGCGCGCTTCCGAAGGCCTGTTTCAACAAGAAGGTACTTTCCGAAGCGTGATGACACAATCAGGAAGGGCCTTACATCCTATCTCCGGGGGGAGGCCCGCCGCCACCGGGTCCACCACGGGGTCCGCCACCCGGGGGGCC
>CAYTRP010000120.1:0-8721 GCA_964440195.1 uncultured Candidatus Sumerlaeota bacterium | reverse complement strand
CGCGTGCATCAAGTCATGGCCCGCTAAGTCGCAGCGCGGCTGGAGAGGGATGCCTTCCGATGATGACAGCTTGCCGATGCATTTGGTGCCATCCTTTCGTTTCTGGCCGGTCCCCAAAACAAATACCCCCGCCGGATCCCTTCCTTGGGATCTCGCCGGGGGCGCGGATCGGTCCAATCTGCGCGGTACCACCCCGATTTTGCCGCTCACCCAAATGGGACTTTTGCGGCCTTGCTTGGCTCCGCTGACGAGGGAGCACTCCGGTTGAAACTACTGGCCGGAACCGGGCGGTTCGGGCGTTGGCGTCAACGGCTCAGAGGCGAGTTCGGCAATCGGTGGCAGGAACCTTCCAGCCTGTGGGTTCCCTCTCTGTCGCGCTAACCGGGAATGCCTACTACTCCTCGTCACAGCCTTTGGGCGGGAAAAACCCGCCAATGTCGAGGGAAGAGGTAGGGGGGACGCGCCCGTCCTGTCAAGCATCGAAATGCGGCGCGCCCGGGGCCGTGGGCGGGTTTCCCTTTCCACAGCCCGGCGTTCGTGGTGCCCTCACATTCCGGGTAGCCGCGACCCTTCATTCTCCATCCTTGAGCCTTCATCTCCATGAAGACCCTGTCCGTCATCATCCCGATCTACAACGAGCGCGAACTGCTCCCCCGCGTGCTGGCGAAGCTGCGCTCGGTGGAGTTGCCGCTCGATCTGGAACTGATTCTCGTGGACGATTGCTCGAAGGACGGCACGCGGGAGTACCTGAAGGAACACGAGGAGGGGCGTCCGGGGGTGAAGGTATTGTATCACCCGCGCAACCGGGGGAAGGGGCGGGCGATCCGCACGGGGTTGACGGCGGTGACCGGAGATATTGTGCTGATCCAGGACGCGGACTTGGAGTACGATCCGGCGGAGATTCCGTCCATCATCGCGCCGATTCTGGACGGGCGATGCGAGGTGACGTATGGCTCGCGCTTCCTCGGCCGCACGCCGACGGGGATGCGGTTGCCGAACTATGTGGCGAACAAGCTGCTGGTGCTGTTCGTGGCGCTGCTCTACTGGCAGGTCATCACGGACGAGGCCACGGCGTACAAGGCATTCCGCACGCCGGTCATCAAGGGGATCGAGTTGAAGTGCGAACGCTTCGAGTTCTGCCCCGAGGTGACGGCGAAGCTCCTCCTCAAGGGGCACCGCATCCACGAGGTGCCGGTGACGTTCTTCGCGCGGACGTTCGAGGAGGGGAAGAAGATCGGCTGGCGCGACTTCATCGAGGCGGTTTCGACGCTCGTGCGATGCCGGTTGGGGTGGATGTGAGACACGACGTTCTCAAAGGCGCCATCTCCGCGGTGCCGCCGCCTCGCGCCCAAGAGGGCAGCACAGAATCTTGCGCCCTTGAAAACGTCCCGGGGTACTTTGAGAATATCCCGAATCCACTATTCGGCCTCCCCGATTTCCGTTGCGGATGAGGCCACGCAAGCAGCACCATACCGCTTGATTTGGCGGATATTTGCCATTTTTAGGGATGAGGCGGAGTTGCGGATTGGCGGCGTTCGCTCAAGGCTCCCCGGTCACCACGGGTCGAGACACGGACAATGCCGCCAATCGAATCCGCGCGTCCCCACCCCCCACGAGAGGTAACGAAATGAGAAAGACAGCGCAACTTGCTGCACTGGCCGCCTCACTCCTCGCCGCACCTGTTGCCCTGACGGCGCAGGACATCCCACCCCCCACTTTCACGAAACTCACGGAGATCAACATCGCCACCGTCGGCGTGACGCCGACGGACATCGCCTTTTACAATGGCGACGCCTACGTCTCCTGCTTCGCCGGCAATCGTCAGATCGTCAAGATCAACAACGTCCTTTCCACCACGCCCACCGCGAACACCTTCGCCATCACCTCGGGTCCCGATTCCACTCCGGCAGGTGTCGAGGGTGGCCCCATCAATTGGGCGAGCGGCCGCGGCCTCACGTCCATCGAAGTCAATTCCGTCGATGGCCGCGTTCTCGCCGCTGGCGACCCGGGCTCCGGCCCCCTCGCGGTCGTCGAGTACAATCCCGACGGCAGCCTCCTGCGCGTCATCAACATCGCGAGCCCCTTCGTGAAGCCCGATTTCTCCGAAGTTGCCTTTCAGCGCCTCAATGTCGCCCGCTATTTTGGCGACAACATTCTCATCGGCGGCATCCAGGGGCAGCTTCTCCAGAGCAACAGCGAGATGACCGCGCTCACCGACCCCTACGTGGTCACTGGCCATCCCAATTTCACGCGTGGAATCGCCTTCGTCGGCGACAAGATCTTCATCCGCAAGACCTCCAATGGTCCCGATCAGATCCATCGCTACACCGGCGGCGAGTTTGGCTCCCTGACCGGCTATGAATGGGAAGGACTGGAGTTCGCCGAGTTGGGCCCGGAAACCTTCAACACCTCTTCGGGCATTCAGGCCTTCGAGCACCTCGGCGAATCGACCTTCACCTACCTTGTTGCCAACAAGGCCGGTGCCCCCATCGCAGTCCAGTTCTATGATCCCGAGACCGACTTCTTCGACCTGCCCGCCTCCCCTCTCTTCACGCTCGACGGCGTGACGCTTGGGGCGGGGCAGCTTCTGGCCCTGGGATTCGCCACCACGGAAAATGGCCAATTCATGTTATTGGGGCGTACCACCGGCGCCACCTTCACCAACTATGTCGAAGTCTGGGGCATTGATGGCGCCCAACTCGTCGAGCCTTCTCCCGAGGGGCAACTCGGCGACATTAACGGAGACGGCGAGATCAACGTCGCCGACGTTACGGAGCTGGCCAATCTTCTGGCCGCGGGCACTCCGCCCTCCGAAGACATTGGCGACGTGAACCAGGACGCCAGCGTGGACGACCTGGATGTCGCTGCTCTCGCGGAACTTATCGTCGACAGCGAATAATCCACTTCAAGCCTCAGCCGTTCCCGACTGCCCGGGCAATCCGCCCGGGCAGTCTCCTTTTGCATCCGATTCCGTCAATCTGGCCAAGATCAGCGTTGACGGTCTTCATGCCTCTGGAAGCCCCTACTCCAGATTGCAACATCTTGCTTCCAAGGCACGGGCGATACCGCGATGGCCAACGACTTTTCCGAAAGCCGACGGCGGGTTCTCTTGGGCCTTGTCTCGCTTGCCGGTCTCGGATTCCTCTCCACCGCCTTGGGGCAATCCACTCCCGGCCGTCCCATCGTTTCCGGCCGGTCCTATTCCGCCACTCAGGGCTCCGCAAACCCACCCGGCCAGGTTGGCGCTGCCCGCCCACCCCTTGAAACCTCCGCCCTGGCCACTTCGGAGACTTACCGCCCCCGCATCATCGTTGTCGATCCCGGCCATGGTGGGCACCACCGCGGAGGAATTGGACGTGTTGGCCGCACCGAGATCGACGAAGCCAACATGACCATGCCCATCGCCTTGGCTCTCGAAAGGCTGCTGCGGAACGATCCCCTTTTCCATCCCCGCCTCACCCGCCGCGACGACTCTTACGTCGGTCTGCGCGAACGCACCCGCCGGGCCGAGCAGTTCAACGGAAACCTCTTCATCTCCATCCACTACAACGCGGCACCCAATCCCACCTCGGCTCGCACGGCTCGCGGCCTTGAATTCTACACATGGAGCCCACGCGGCGCCGATACCGTCGCCGCCCGCTATCTCCAGGCCCTCAACAACGAGGAGGGACCGTTTTCCGACCTGTCAAGATCCAGCAACGCGGCCCGCCCCGTGCTCGACAAGATGCTTCAGGACGCCCTCGAAGGACAGAGCCTCCAGTCCGTCAAGGTCGCCCGCGCCTTCGAGGAATCCTTCCTCAAGGACAGCTACTTCCGGCGCCATTACCGGGGTCGCAAAACAGACCGGTTCAAGGTCCTGGAAAACTATAACATGCCGTCCGTGCTCATCGAAGTGGCCTTCATCAGCCACCCGGAGGAGGCTCGCATGGCGACAGACCCGGCCTTCCAGCAGCGCGTTGCCCGCAGCATCTACGACGGAATCATCCGCTACTACGAGGAAACCGATCCCGTCTTCAGGGCGATTCGACGTTCACGCTACGCTTCCGCCCGCTAGACCTCCCGATAACGCTTGCCTCACCCCGCGCGCCCCCCTGACCGTCGAGGCCGTTTCAAATACGCCTGCCGAACGACTTCGTCGCCGGCACCGGAGCCCCCGAAATGCCCGCAACCGTCACGTTCAAAGGTTCCCCCCTCCACCTCGAAGGCAATGAAGTCCACGTGGGCGACAAGGCCCCCGATTTCAGGGCCCGCCGCAGCCTCGGCGAGGACGCCTCGCTCAAGGACTACGCCGGCAAGACGGTTGTCCTTTCCGTCGTGCCCTCTCTGGACACCCCCGTTTGCGATCTTCAGGCCCGCCGGTTCAACGAGGAGGCCGGCAAGTTCGGCGACAAGGTGGCCATCGTCGTCATTTCCGCCGATCTCCCCCCGGCGCAGGCACGCTGGTGCGGGGCCGCCGAAGCGAAGAATCTGGTCACTCTTTCTGATTATATGCACCACGACTTTGGCCGCAAGTACGGCGTCTTCATCAAGGAACTCGGAATCCTTGCCCGTGCGGTCTTTGTGATCTCGCCCGAGGGCAAGGTCACCTACGCCGAGTACGTCCCGGAAATCGCCCAGCACCCCAACTACGACGCCGCGCTGGCCGCCGCCGCCGGCTGATCCATTCCCCCTCCCACGGAGTCTCACCGAATGGCCCAGTCAATGACAGAAGCCACCGTTTTACCCGCCGCTCCCCCGAATAATCGCTTGGCCGGCAAGACGGTTCTCATCACCGGCTCCACCCAGGGGATCGGACGCGCGGTCGCGCACGCCGCCGCCGCGGAAGGCGCCCGCATCGCCATCTGCGGACGCAACCGCGACCACCTCGTCGCCGTCTCGGAGGAAATCCGCATCATTGGCGCGGAATGCTGCGCCATGCGCGTCGACCTCTCCGATCACGAATCTGCCATCCGCCTCGTTGACACGGTCCACCGCGCCTTTGGCCGCATTGATGTCCTCGTGAACAACCACGGCATGCTCGGCCCCCGCGAAACCATCATGGAGCACGATGCCGAAGCGTGGGAAGAAGTCATCCGCACCAACCTCAGTTCCGTCTTCTGGGTCACCAAGGAAGCCCTTGGCAAGATGGTGCCCCAGAACAGTGGCTCCATCATCAACGTCTCAAGCGGTGTCGGCCGCCGGGGCCGCGAGAAGTGGGGGGCTTACGCCGTCTCCAAATTCGGCATTGAAGGCATGACGCAGGTTCTTTCCGAGGAACTCAAGCCCTACAAGATTCGCGTCAACAGCGTCAATCCCGGGCCGACGCGCACAGCCATGCGCGCTGCCGCCTACCCCGGCGAGGATCCTCACACGCTCCCAGCGGCGGCGGATATCACCAACGCCTTTGTTTATCTCGCCAGCGATGCCAGCCAAGGCGTGACCGGCGAGCAGTTCGATGCCCGCGACTGGATGGGGCGTTCGGACTTCTGAGATCACCCTCTCCGTCGAACGAACGATCTGCAATGAAAGGGCCCCCCGGCAAGTGCCGGGGGGCCCTTTCGTTGCGATTCCGGCCGAGGCAGGCTATTGCGTCGGCCCGGCGTTCCTCCCTTCGATCTCCACGAGCAGGGCACGCGCCGCTTCCGCCGCTTCATGGTTCGGATACGTCCCAATGAGCGACTTCAACGTCGCCATCCCTTCCTCCATGTTCCCGGTCTGGAGGTTCAGATACGCCCGCAGGATCAGCGCGTCCGCCATGCGGCTGCTCTTGGGATTCTGCTGTTCGAATTTCTTCAGGTCGGCGATCAATGCCACCGGGTCCACGTCCTCGCCCGACATCCGGCTCCGCAGCTCAAAGAACTTCAAGTCCCCCGACGCACCCGTGACATTCTCCGGGTCGAGTTCGACGGCGCGCTGGTAATCCGCCAACGCCTTGTCGTTCTCCTGCGACATCGGATCGTCCGCGTAGAGATCTCCGCGCTGCCTGTAAAGGGCCGCGTCGTCCGGCGTCCGCGCAATCTTCGAGGTCAATTCCCCGATCTGGCGTTCCTTCAGTACCGACTCCTTCAGCAGGGCTGCAAGCTCCGGGTCGATATTCCCAAGGTCGTCGGGATTCGCCGCGATCGCCTTCCTGTAAACCTGCACCGCCTCCATGAAGGAATCGCCGTCATCCACCGAGGCCATCTTGAGGTCGCCAAGCCGGTGAAGCGCCCTGCCATCTTCCGGATTCGCTTCCACGGCCTTCTCCGCCTCCGCCAGCTTCTCCTCGTATCCCACGGCCGTGTCCAGCCGCGCAAGGAAGCTCTTCGCGCTCCCCGCGCCGCCCACAAAGCGTCCCTGCTCTTCACCTTTTGCGTTCATGACCACAAACGTCGGGAAGCCGGGGACCTCGTACTGGGACACCAGGTCCGTATAGACGTCACCGTCCACATAGACGGGCACCCAGTTGTTCAATGCCGCGATGACTTCGGGTTGCGGATAGATATCGCGCACCATCATCTGGCAGGGACCGCACCAGGAGGTTGAGAAAACCGCCAGCACAGGTTTGTTTGTTTTCGCGGCCTTCGCCTTGGCGGCCTCCAGGTTCGTCAGCCACTGCCCGGGAAGCTTCGGCTTCCCTTCGCCCTCCGAAGCAAGCGCACCCGTCGTGTCCACCTGGACGACGCGGTGCGCCACCGTGTCGCGCATCAGGAAGAAGAGGATTCCCGCCACTGCCAGAACCACGAAAAGGCCCCGCTGCACGCGGCTCCAAGCCCCGCGCGGCTTAAACTCCATCGACGACGACATGTGATCTCCCATTCAGAAATCCTGCAATGCGTGCCATAATCGTCCACGCTGGGGTGTCACCACAGCGAAACAAGGACCGGATTCAGCCCTGTGCCAATCCAGCCCGTCCACCCACTCCCGGACGTTATCAGGAAACCGGAAACGAGCGGTGGATCGTCACCCGCTCCGTCGAGTTGAAGGTCTCCACCTCATCTTCGAAGAACACCCAGGGTGTCAGCACCGAGTCCTGGTACACGTTCGAATTCGCCACGTAAATCGACGTCGCGTCCGAGGACGCCGCCAGGCGCTTTATCCGGACCGGCTTTTTGCCCAGCGAGCGGATCTCATCCGTGATCTCGATCAGCGCATCGGCGAACGTCACCGTGCGGTGAAAGGCGAGGGGGAGCGGCGCCTTTCCCGTGATCAGGATCTTCTGCAACGTCGCCCGCACGAGGTTGGGATTGAATCGGCCGATGGTCAGGTTCAACACCCGGAAGAGAATCTGCTTGGGGGGCGTCGGGAGCGGCTGGCGTCGCCGCTGGAAGCGACCCCTTACCTTCAATGTCCGCCCGTCCGCGGAAAGCTCGGATTCATTGGCCGCCACGACATGCATCACGGCAACCGTCCGGTCCTCCAACTCCGCCACGAGGCCCGTGTCGCTGGCGAGGGGGCCGTCGGGCGTGGTGGCCTTGAACGTGCCGCCCTTGTTCGTCGCGATGACGGCGTGGTAGGCGGGCGTGCGGATGACGGAAAGATGCGCCTGATCGAGATGCGTGGCCTCCGTTTGCGCGGGGAGCGGCAATGGTTCGTGGCGTTCCGTCGAATAATCCCGCCACGCCTGCATCCAGTCATAGACATAATGCGCGGCCATGCGGTCGTCGTCGTTGAAGTAGCGGCGGCGCTCCGGCATCGCGCGCCGCAGGAACGCCTCGGCGATGCGGCCCGCTTCGGGGAAGCGATAGGCGAGGACCTCGAACCCGTGCGGGTAGAAGTGGAATGTGTTCCGGCTGCCGTATTCGCCCCCGTAGGAGCCGTCAGGGTGCATGAAGTGATGGGCAAACTTCACCGCCCGGCCCAGCGGCTCCAACAGGGACTCGTCCTTGGACTTCTGCCACAGCTTGGCGAGAAACCCGATCGTGCACGTGTGATACCCCGGGTCCGCGCCTTCGTATTCCTGGAACCAGCCCTCGTCTTTTTGCCACGAAAGCGTCAGGTCGCGGAATTCGTCCGACGCCTCCCGGTGCTTCCGGTCTCCGGTCAGCAGGAATACGTTGTACAACGCCAACGCCGCGAAGGCCTGATGGTTGGCGAGTTGCCCCGTTTCGTTGTGCGTGGCGAGCCAGCGGGCGCGTTTGGCGAAGAATTCAAGGTGGCGTTCGTCGCGCAGGCCCAGTTCGATGGCACTTTCCGTCATCGCGTAGAGCGAAAAGACCACGGCGCCCAGCGCGCGCTCGAACGGAAAATAATCGTCGCAGGTGCCGTCGCGGTGGGATGACCGTCGCGCGTAATCGATCCCTGCGATGACAAGCTCGCGCAGGCGTTCCGAACCGCGATAGATGTTCCCCGGCATGGGGAGCGTGTGCGCCAGCGCCAGCGGCAACACGTACTCCTGGTTCATCCCGCACGGAAAATCCATCGTGCGGTAATGCCAGTAAGAGCGATCAAAGGATCCGTATGTCTTGCTGAACGGGTTCTTGTCCACCATCAGGATCAGGCGGGGGAGGGCGCGGATCGCCTCAAATGCGTACCAATCACGATGCCCAGCCGGAGGCTGGGCAAAGGTGCGGGGCGCGCGGAGGGAAGCGGGCGAAGGAGGCAAAATCGTTCTACTCAATTTCTCAAAATAGAATAGCCAAAACAAAGTAGCACGGGCATCTTGCCCGTGACCGGGCGCCATTGCCGCCGCCAGTACGTCCGGAAATGTCATACACCCAAAATATCAGGGCTTCTGGTCACGGCCAGGATGGCCGTGCTACT
>CAYTRP010000119.1:6682-8727 GCA_964440195.1 uncultured Candidatus Sumerlaeota bacterium | reverse complement strand
GATGATCGGGCAGCCGTCGCACCGGATGATTCACCATCATCGCCCCGACGGGACCGATTATCCGCTGGAAGAGTGTCCGATGTACGCCGCCTATACGCGCGGCGAGGCCAGCCGGATTGATGACGAGTATCTGTGGCGCAAGGACGGCCGGGGCGTTCCCGTCGAGTACGGCGCAACACCCATCCTGAAGGACGGCGCCATCGTGGGCGCCGTCATAAGCTTCACCGACATTACCGTGCGCAAACAGCAGGAAGCGGAACTTCTGATCCGCGACAGCGCCCTGGAATCCGCCGCCAACGCCATCGCCATCGTGGACCGCGGGGGGATCATCCAGTGGGTGAACCCCGCCTTCACCCGCTTGACCGGTTTCGAGCGCGAGGAGGCAATCGGGCAGAATCCGCGCGTGCTCAACTCCGGTGTCCATGAACGGGAATATTTCGGGAACATGTGGCGGACCATCCTTGCGGGTTCGGTCTGGCAGGGCGAGATCACCAACAAGCGCAAGGATGGCACCCATTACCACGAAGAGATGACCATCACCCCCGTGCGTTCCGGCAAGGGGGCCATCACGCACTTCGTGGCGATCAAGCAGGACATCACCGAAAGAAAGCGCGCCGAAGCGGAGTTGGAGAGCCGCTCCCAAGAACTCCAACGAAGCAACTTCAAGGCGGACAGCGCCCTGGAGCTGACGAAGGCCGGCTACTGGCACGTTCCGATCGACGGCTCGGGCTGGTACAACTCCTCCGAGCGCGCCGTGCGCATCTTCGGGGACATCCCCAACAAGGACTTCCGCTACCGCCTGGACGAGTGGATGGAGCATGTGCGCGAGGGCGACGAGGAAGCCGCGAAGGCCAACTCGGAGAACTTCAAGGCGGCCCTCGAGGGTAGCGTTCCCATGTACGACTCCGTCTACGCATACCGGCGCCCCGTCGATGGACACGTGGTGTGGATCCATGACCTCGGCCACGTGATCCGGGACGCCGACGGCAAGCCCACCGACATGTATGGCGTCACCCAGGACATCACCGAGACCAAGCTTGCCGAACTCGAACTTCAGGAGAGCGAGCGCCGGGTGCGCGAAACGGAGCAGTTTTTCCGCAGCGTGCTGGAATTGGCTCCTGACGGCCTGATGGTTGTCGATGACAAGGGAACGATCAGGCTCGCCAATCAGCAATGCGAGAAGCTGTTTGGCTATTCGAGCGAGGAACTGATCGGCCAGCTGGTGGAAGTGCTCGTGCCCGAGGACACCCGGGGGGGGCATCCGGCTTTGCGCGAGTCCTTCCATCGCGATCCGGCCGCGCGGGAGATGGGGGCGGGGCGCGAGCTGCGGGGCCAACGCAAGGATGGATCCGTCTTCCCCGTCGAGATCGGCCTAAGCCCGCTCCCGGCGCGCGAGGGACAGGCAGCGCAGGTCGCCGTCTCCATTCGCGACCTCACCGAGCGCCTGCGGCAGGAAGCGGCGGTTCGCACCAGCCAGAAGCAGCTCAAGACGCTGGTCGACAGCATCCGTTCCGTCATCTTCATGAAGGACCGCGACGGGCGGCACCTCCTGGTGAATGCCTTCTACGAGAAGGCGACCGGCATCTCGCGCGACGAGATCATCGGCAAGAGCGATCACGAGGTCATGCCAAGGGACGTGGCGGATGCCATTGTCGCCCAGGATCGCGGCGTCATGGACTCGGGCGAGGCCCTCACCTACGAGGAGATGGTGCCGGGGCGCGATGGCGTGTCTCGCTTCTTCCTCACCACAAAGGTGCCGCTTCTCGACGAGAAGGGCGTGGTGTACGGAATGTGCGGCATTGCCACGGACATCTCGGACCGCAAGCGCGGCGAGGAGGAACTGGCCTATCGCCTCGCCTTCCAGCAGGCGCTGATGGAAACGATTCCCTACCCGATGTTCGTCAAGGATGCCGAGGGGCGTTTCATGAGCTGCAACAAGGCATACGAGCGCGAGTTCGGCATCACGAGCGACTTCCTCAAGGGCAAGACGGTCCTTGACCTGGACTACATTCCCTTGGACGCGCGCCGCAAGTTCCACGACGAGG
>CAYTRP010000119.1:0-6672 GCA_964440195.1 uncultured Candidatus Sumerlaeota bacterium | reverse complement strand
ATGGCGGTGGTGCGCGAGGCGGGTCGCCTGAGCTACGAACTCCCGATCCAGTATTCCGACGGCCAGACGCACGTCACCATGTACTCGGTCGATGGATTCCGGATATCTCCCGAAAGGCCCGGCGGGCTCATCGGCCTGCTCGTGGACATCAGCGACCAGAAGAAGGCCGCGGAGGAACTGCGCGAGGCCAAGGCCAGGGCCGAGGAGGCGACGGAGATGAAGTCCATGTTCCTCGCCAACATGAGCCACGAGATTCGCACGCCCATGAACGCCATCATCGGCCTGTCGCACCTGGCGCTCAAGACGGAGATGACCTCCAAGCAGCGCGACTACATCAGCAAGGTCCACAACGCGGGCACGTCGCTGCTGGGCATCATCAACGACATCCTGGACTTCTCCAAGATCGAGGCCGGGAAGCTCGAAATCGAGACCACGGACTTCGGCATGGACGAGATCATTGCCTCGGTGACCACGCTGACGGCCCAGAAGGCGCACGAGAAGGGCCTCGAGTTTCTCGCCCATGTCTCCCCCGACATCCCCGAGTATCTTCTCGGCGATCCGCTGCGTCTGGGCCAGATCCTGACGAACTTCGTCAACAACTCGGTCAAGTTCACCGAGTCCGGGGAGATTCGCCTCAACATCGATCTTGTGGAGCGCACGGGACAGAAAGTGCAGCTCAAGTTTTCGGTGCGCGACACGGGCATCGGGATGACCCGCGAGCAATCCGCCAGGTTGTTTCAACCCTTCACGCAAGCCGACATGTCCACCACGCGCAAGCATGGCGGCACGGGTCTTGGCCTGACGATATGCCGCCGTCTCGTCGAGTTGATGGGCGGGCGCGTGTGGCTGGAGAGCGAGCCCGGCGTCGGGAGCATCTTTTACTTCACCGTTTGGTTGCAGGTCAGCCCGGAGCATCGATCCGGGCGCATCTTCCCGGAGCAATTGCGCAACCTCCGGGTGCTTGTCGTGGACGACAACCCGGCCGCGCGCGAGATTCTGGAGGAACCCCTCGTCTCGATTGCCAAGCATGTGGACGTGGTGGCGTCGGGCGCGGAGGCCATCGCGGTCGTCAAGGAATCGGACAAGGCCGGGGAGCCCATCGACATCGTCTTCATGGATTGGCGCATGCCGGGGATGGACGGCTTGATGGCGAGTCGCCACATCAAGAGCGACGAAACGCTGTCAAGAACCCCCGCGATTGTCCTCGTAACCGCCTTTGGCCGCGAGGAAGTGCGCGAGGAGGCGGAACGCCTGGGGCTCGACGGCTTCCTCGTGAAGCCCGTCACCAAGTCGATGATAGTCGATACCCTCGTGAACGTCTTCGCAACCGGCGGGGAGGGGCCGGGAACCGGGGCGGCTTCCGACGCCATGTCCACCCGGCTCCTTGGCATGGACATCCTGTTGACCGAGGATAACGAGATCAACCAGCAGATCGCCGTCGAACTCCTTGAGAGTGCCGGAGCCCTTGTCACGGTCGCGAACAATGGACGCGAGGCGGTCGACATCCTTTTGAATGGCCCCGAGCCACCGCCTTTCGACGTCGTGCTCATGGATCTCCAGATGCCGGTGATGGATGGATACCAGGCCACGGCCAGGATCCGCTCCGAGCCACGCCTGGCAAACCTGTCGATTATCGCCATGACCGCCCACGCGACGATCGAGGAGCGGCAGCGGTGTCTTGCCGCGGGGATGAGGGACCACATTTCCAAGCCCATCGACCCGGCGGTCCTCTATGAGACGCTGTCCCGGCACTACAAGGGACCGAAACAGGTTGTTTCCGCGTCGCGGCCCGCTCCCGTGCCCCTGAAGGAAGCCCCGCAACCGGGCGATCTGCCCGTCGTCGAGGGGCTCGACACGGTGGACGGCTTGGGCCGGGTGGGCGGCAACCGCAAACTCTACTTGAAGCTGCTGCGCCAATTCGTTGACCAGCAAGCCGCCGCTCCCGCACAGATCGCCGAGGCCTTGAATCATGGCGAGCACACCGTGGCCGAGCGCACGGCTCACACGGTCAAGGGCGTCGCTGGCAGCCTCGGTGCAAAGTCCATTCAACAGGCCGGGGCAGTTCTCGAGAAAGCCATCGCCTCGCGAGCACCCTCCTCGGAAATAGACCCGCTCCTGATCGGCTTCGAGGCGGAGTTGGACGATTTTGTCGGTCGGCTCACTTCCGCACTGGGTGGGGGAGAGGCGCTACCGCCATCGGGAGAAACGACTGCGGCACCTCTGGATCCGGGGAAGGCTTTGCCCATTGTGCAGCAGTTGATTGGCTATCTGGACTCTTTTGATTCGACCGCCGGCGAATGCCTGGAAGCAAATAGCGCCCTGCTGCTTTCGCTATTCGGAGCCGCAGACTTCCCTGCCTTCCGGAAGGACGTGGAGAACTTTGCCTATTCGGAAGCGCTCGCAAGGCTGAGGGACGCCGCCACCAAACAAGGAATGACGACCTCATGACCAGTGCACCGCAGCCCGCGGACAATCGCATTCTCGTCGTCGATGACACGCCTTCCAACATCCAGATGCTGGCGGCCGTTCTGAAGGAGAATGGCTATCAGGTCGGCGTTGCCACAAATGGGAAACAGGCGCTCGAGGTGGTTGGCCGCGTGCGCCCCGCCCTCATCCTTCTTGATGTCATGATGCCCGAGATGGATGGGTTCGAGACTTGCCTGCGGCTCAAGGAAAGTCCCGACTGGAAGGACATCCCGGTGATCTTCCTGACCGCCAAGGCGGAAACCGCCGACATCATCAAGGGCTTCGAGTTGGGCGCCGTCGATTACGTGGCCAAGCCGTTCAACAGCCACGAGTTGCTCGCGCGCGTCCATACCCACATGGAAATGCGGCGTCAACAGCTCGAACTTCAGGACAACTACAAGCGGTTGAGCGAGCTGGAACGCCTGCGAGACAATCTCGTTCACATGGTCGTCCACGACCTCCGGTCTCCCCTCATGGGACTTTCGGGTTGCTTGCAACTGTTGCAGATGGACCTCGCCGACAAGCTGGAACCTGTCCAGGCGGGGGATCTCGATACTGCAATGTCCGCCGCCGCCCGGTTGAGCGAAATGGTCAGTTCATTGCTCGATGTCAGCCGGCTTGAAGCCGGGCAGATGCCGCTGAACAAGAAGCCCACGGACCTTCAGGCGATCATCGAGGGAGCACTTCACTCCCTGGGCGGGCTCACCAAGAATCGCAACGTCACCATTGCTCCCTCCAATTCACCCTTGTCGGTGCATTGCGATCCGGATGTGACCACACGAATCGTCGCCAATCTGGTGGCTAATGCCCTGAAGTTTACTCCCGCCAGCGGCGAAGTGCGCGTGAGCGCCGTCCCTGCGGGCGACCTTGTCCGTGTGGCTATCGACGACACCGGTCCGGGCATTCCCGAGCAATATCGCCAGCGCATCTTCGAGAAATTCGGGCAGGTCGACGAGCGCCAGGCGGGCCACAAGCACTCGACCGGTCTCGGATTGACTTTCTGCAAGCTCGCGGCGGAGGCTCACGGCGGTTCGATTGGCGTGGATAGCGAAGTGGGCAAGGGGAGCACGTTTTGGTTCACTCTCCCGGCGCGGTAAACCCAAGGGCAAACCCACGGAAAAACTTTGGCTTGAGATGTACGAACTTACCGGATGTTTACAAAACAAGAGGATGACAACATGTCTACCGACAAGCCTTCCAGCAGTGGCGCCGAATCCAGCGTGATTGCCGAGTTCCTCAAGAGTTTTGAGGATCCCAAGCCGGGAACCGGGTCCCCATGGGTTCTGATCGTGGACGACGAACCCTCGGTGCGGCGAATGGTCAGCCGGTCGATGTCGACGTTGGCCGACGGAGTGAAGGTCTACGAGGCCGAGAATGGCCTGCAAGCCCTTGAGAAGCTCGATGAGGGACGCAAGCACGAGAACGGCGATCCGCTGCTCGTCGTGACGGATCTCCAGATGCCGGTCATGGATGGCTGGGACTTCATCGATCGCCTGTGGGACAAGTTCCAGAAGGAAGGCCGGCCCATCGGCGTCCCCCTGATCGTGCTCTCCGCATCGAGCGGAACGAAGGGCTTCCTCATGAGCAAGTCCGTCCATGGCGAAAAGTGCAAGTACTACCCCCTTGCGACCGTCGCGAAGGAAGACTGCGTCAAGCCCGTGAAGTATGATTCGCAGGGCGAGAAGGGTCTTCAAGCCTGGGTGAAGTACTTCATGCACAAGTATTGAGCGAAGGTCCGGCAGGCCTCGCCGACTCGAAGAAAATCTTCGGCATGACATCAGACAATGAACGGTGCTGGGGGTTCCAGGTGAACTCCCGGCACCCCCTTCTGTTTGCTCAATCGCCCGGCTTTACCGGGGCGTCACGGCAATCTCTGCGGGGCCATTCCGGATCGTGCGCACCCCGGCGCGCGGAACTACCGCCATCGACATCGCGGCCTTGTCCTCGATCGGCCGGGCCGACATCGTCTCGGCGGCGAGCATTTCCAGGACCCCGCCCTTGAGAGTGGCCTTCCCCAACAGGAGCCTGTTGAAGAACTGCGTGTTGCGGAGAAACACGACGAGCGATTCATCGAAGTTTACGACGGGCAACTCCTCTCCGGGCTTGAACGCGCTCCATGCGGCGGCAAACGACGCCTCGTCGCCAAAGTACCCGACCGGCGAGTCGCGCTGGCCCTCGGGAAGGAGTGCCAGTTGGGCAATGGGGAATTCCCCCGGCCATGTGGCGGCCAGCGGAATATCAACCGCCTCCGAAGAGGCGGCGGCTTCCTGCACCAAGGCTTCCTCCGCCGGGGCGTCCCGGCCCACCAAATCCTTGTCGTTCTTCATGCACCCTCCCGCGAAAAAGAGTGCCACGCACAGCGACAACAAGCAACGAGATGCGACCCTCATGGGATTCTCCTCTGATTGGTGGCCGGGATGGGAGAGCAGCCCGATGGTCTTCCTTACATGATGGAGCGACGCAGCGCGGCGGGGCCAGCCCGATCCGCCCCTCGCCGATTCCGTCACGCCTCCACTCATTCCATAAATCGACGACCACACCGCCTCAACAAGAGGCAATGCGGCAGCGGCCTCTTCCATCAAGGGGGTGAATTCCGCTTGGTCAAATGGTGCCGAAGGAGGGACTCGAACCCTCACGATGTCGCCATCAACGGATTTTGAGTCCGCCGCGTCTGCGGCTTCACCCCTTGAAACGTCAAGACTTGCGAGCGGCTCTTCCCCCGTGTGTCCGTCTTGTGCCCGCCGAACCTGCCGCTTGACGTCGAAAGGGGGCGCAACGGGGCGCAATTGCAAGGCGAATCGGTCAGCTCTGAGGCGGCAATGTCCCCCGGTTGCGTGCTCGCAAAGCTTCGAGCCTTGCGAATTTCGGGTCGATTTCCTTGCGCGGCTCTTCGGGCTTCGAGACCTGCGAGCGCGTTGTCGGGGAAACCCCCAGCGTGCGGATTGCTTGGGCGAGGCGACCAAGAGCGGCTTCGCGGCTCTTCTCTGCGGGGTGTGGCACAATTGCCCCCTTGGGTCCGGTGATGAATCGCCCTTGCTCGGCAAGGATTCGGTCGCACTCGACAACGTCCGCAGAGGAAACAACCAAGAGCGCGAGCGCGTCCCCGTCGCGAGGGTCGCAATGCTTCACCCCGGCAAGGTCTTGGGCGCGGCGGTGAAACTCGGGGACAAGGTCGGGGCGCAACCAAGGCGGCGGTTCGGGCGGGGCGCTCGGCACTTCGGGCACGGCTTGACGTCGAGCAATGGCACGGTCGGGTCGGGCGAGTTGTGAGAGCGGGGTGCGGGGTCGAGGCATTGTCGGCATTCCTTTCGGGTCGAGGGTGAAGGGCTTCGGCTTCGGTTTTGGCGCGCGAAAAGTCAACGCTCAGAAGACGCTCGTGGGTGGAAATTGTTTCATTTTCGGGACCCCTATCCCCCTCGGGCTTCCCTCAAAACCAAGCGAAAGTTTCGCGCGACGGTATGGGGGGGAGCGAACAAGTCGAGCGGCGCGAATGCGGGCTCTTCCTCGGGGTGACCAGCTCGCGCGGGTAGCTTGGTCGGGTGACGTTGCGAAGGGCGAGCAGCGGGGACGTGTGCGCTTCCTTCGGTGTCTTCCGTCCGCAAGTGTGTGTCACACCAGCCCGTTTGCCTCTTCGATTGCACAAGCGACGCGGGCGATTGTCTCGCGTGTGCGGCGGTGCTCTTCGAGTTGTGCGGCGTGAATCCGCGCGAGCTTCGCGAGGGTGTCGGCAATGCGGTCGAGTGCTTCGGGCTTTGCGTCTTGTGCTTCCATTGGTCGAGCTTCCTTTCGTTGTGTCGAGGGTTGCGAGTCGCGCGGCGGAATCCTCTCGGCTCTTTCGTCCGCAGGAAGAGCGCTTCCCTTGTCGAGCGTCGAGCTGTCGGGCTTCGAGAAACGGGGGTAACGGGGGCAGGTTTCCTAGAGTGAGAATTGAATAGAGAAGAGAAGAGAATGAAGTCAAAACACACTTCTAAGGACTTGCCCCCATTGCCCCCATATCTCGGGAAGGAAGGCACCCTTTGTCCGTCTTGTGTCGTGTTGGGTCTCATGTCTCGCCTCTCAGTCGGGGGTGCACTTCGAGCATGGTCTTGGGCTTTGTCGAGGCGGCAACCTTGCGAAGCCTCGCGACATTGTGCCGGGTGAGCAGCTCGACGGCTTCACTCGCGTGTGACCAGTCGCCCCCCCGCTTGTGTGCTTGCTGTATCTGTC
>CAYTRP010000118.1:0-8734 GCA_964440195.1 uncultured Candidatus Sumerlaeota bacterium | reverse complement strand
GCTTGGCGGCCTCGCCGCCGGAACGTTCCTGACCGCCGGACGCGCCGAGGCGGGGCCGTTGAACCCACCCACCGCTCCCGCATCCACGCCGGGGCCGGAACCGCGCACCGCCATCAACGCCGTCAATACGCCCGGCGATAACAACAGCGTCTTCAGGATCACCCAGCCCGGTTCCTATTACCTGACCGGCAACGTCACCGGCGTGAATGGACGCAACGGCATCAGGATCGCCGCCAGCAACGTGACCATTGACCTGATGGGCTTCGCGCTGCTGGGCGTCGCGGGCTCCCAGAGCGGCATCGCCACGGAAGGACTCCGCAACAACATCGCGATCCGCAATGGCCACGTCTCCGGCTGGCCAGGCAACGGGATCGACCTGATCACGGGCGGCATCGGCAACAATTCGCTCGTCGAAGGGGTTGTCGCCTCGGGGAACGGGGGGGTCGGCATCCGCACCAAAAACAGCTCGATGGTGTGGAACTGCATTGTCCAGGGGAACATGAGCACCGGCATCTCGGCCGGCGATAGCGGGATGGTGGCGAACTGTCAGGTGCATGGCAACGACGGTCACGGCATCTCGCTCGGCGCCAGCAACACGGTCTCGAACTGTTCCTCCTATCTGAACAACGGCACCGGCATCTCGACCCAACCCAACAATGCGATCACGAATTGCGCGGTGTTCGACAATGGCATTCATGGCATTGTGCTGGGCAACGGCGGCACCGTCTCGAATTGCTCGGTGTGTGGAAACATGCAGCACGGCATTCGGGTGAGCATCGGCTGCATCGCGTCCGCAAACACTTGCCGGGGCAATGGCAATGACGGCGATGGGGCGGGCATCAATTGCACCGGCACCGACAACCGCATCGAAGGCAACACTTGCAGCAGCAACGATTGGGGGATCCTGTGCGAGAACGCGGACAACCGCATCGAGGGCAACAACTGCACCAACAACGCCTGGGGCATTCGCGCGACGACCGGCGGAAATTTCATCGTCCGCAATACCTGCTCGGGCAATGCAACGCGCAACTGGCTCATCGCTGAGGGCAACAAGTGTCTCGTTGTCACCGGCGCGAACGCGGGCGCCATCGACGGCAACGACGGTGGCACTTCGCTTGGCTCGTCCGAGCCATGGGTGAATTTTACCTACTGAGACGCCATTCGCGGGAGGGAACCGGGCGCGTGTCCGAAGATTTCCCCGCGCCCCCGCCATCCAACGTTCCCGCCTGGGGCCCCGAGACCGCCGGCAACCAAAAGGCCGCGCAAGTCTTCGGCGCATGGTTTCTCGTCTCCAAGGGAACCGGTGCCCTGCAAGGTCCCCTGTCTTTCCGGTTCGCCGACGCGGTGAACACCAACGACTGGCTCTGGCAAATCCATGACCCCGGCAACGGAGCGATCTCGTGGGGCGACATCATCGCACACTCCGAAGTGAAGGGCTACGACGTGAACGTGACGTGCAGTGTGGCGGGATTCAACTGGGGCGGCACGGGCGTTGAACCTTGTGGCGATGGATTTCGTGTGTCCATTTGCGGACAAGTGGCGCTAAAGGGCTTGCGTTTCTTGGCCACCGGCATGACAATAGCCTCACGAAAAATCAAGGGGGGTGCCTGTCGATGAAGAGTGCCTTCACGCTCATTGAGTTGCTCATTGTTGTGGCCATCATCGCCATTCTGGCGGCGATTGCGGTCCCGAATTTCCTGGAGGCGCAGACCCGGTCCAAGGTGGCACGGGTCGTGTCCGACATGCGCACGATCACGACGGCGCTGGAAACCTACATGGTCGATCACAAGAAGTACCCCTTCGACTGGGACAGTCGAGGATGGCCGTGGTATCTGACGGACGTTCTTACCACACCGGTGGCTTATTTGACCAATGGGTCCATGCTTGGAGATCCATTCCGGCAGCAGCTTTCCACCCAAGCCGCGCGCTTTCGGTACCTGAATTATCCGGCAAACATCGGACCAAACCCATGGAAGCCATCGCCTTACCCCGGGCCATACACAACCCGTTGGGATAGCACAGGCGGGGTCAGTACGGACGTTGCCGGGGCGGCGATGGACATCTTCGGTACCTGGAAGTTGAGTTCCGCCGGGCCGGACTCCACCGCGAACCTTGTTGGCTTCTTCGGCTCCGAGTTGACTTACGATCCGTCCAATGGAACCGTCTCGGATGGTGACATCATCCGGTCGCAGAAGAAACCAACACACTAAACAACGCGAGTTCGGGATTACACAGCACCGCCGCCGGCGCCATCAGCGGCGACTCCGGAGGCGGCTCCCCCGGCTCCACGGACCCGAACGCGAATTACACGTACTGAAACACCATACAAACCAGGAGACAAGCACATGCCCGACAGCCTTCCCGTTCCCACCGACCGCCGCGCGCTGCTGGCGGGCCTTGGCGGCCTCGCCGCCGGAACATTCCTGACTGCCGGACGCGCGGAGGCCGGGCCGCTCACGCCGCCGGGGCCACCGGTGCCAACGCCGGGGCCGGAACCACGCGTCGCCATCAATGTGGAGAATACGCCCGGCGACGCGAACAGTGTCTTCAGGATTGAGCAGCCGGGGTCGTACTACCTGACCGGCAACGTCGCGGGCGAAAGCGACAAGCACGGCATCGCGGTCGCCGTCAACAACGTCACCATCGACCTGATGGGTTTCGCGCTGCTGGGCGTCGCGAACTCCCTCGACGGCGTCAGGGCGGAAGGGGAGCGCCACAACATCGCCGTCCGCAATGGACAGGTCATTGGCTGGGGTCAGGGAGGAATCTATCTGGCGACAGTCAACAATCCGACCGGTTTTCTCGTGGAAGACATCGTGGCCTCGGGCAACGGGACCGTCGGCATCAGCGTCGGCCGCAACGCGGTGGTGCGGAACTGCGTTGCCAGGAACAACTCGAATGGGGGCATTTTTGCGGGTTTTGGCAGCGTCGTCACGGATTGTTCGGCGCGTCAGAACGGCCAGGCCGGCATTGGCATCGGCAGCGACAGCACGGTGGCGAACTGTTCGGCGATTCTAAACGGCGTCGGTATCTCCGCCGGCTTCGGCGCCGTGATCGTGAATTGCTCGACGTCTCAAAACACGAACCACGGCATTTCGGTCAACTCCACATCGTTGATCCTCAGCAATGTCTGCAGCGCCAATGCCCTCTCGGGGATCCGGGTGGATGGCAATGATGTTCGCGTCGAGGGGAACAACTGCATCGGGAACGGCCTAGGCATTTGGACAACCATCGGCGGCAACTTCATCGTCCGCAACACCTGTTCCGGCAACACGACGGCCAACTGGCAGATTGCCGCCGGGAACGTCTGCCTTGTCGTCAATGCCGCCACCGCCGGCGTCATCAACGGCGACTCCGGCGGCACCAGCCCCGGCTCGACGGACCCGAACGCGAATTACACGTACTGATTCCTCCTTCTGCCGCCCCTCGCTTCCCCATTGCCTCGCCCCTCGCGCGAGGCGACGATCCCGCGCGAGTAGGATGCGGTGATTTCGCGCTTGCCGAAAGACTCCTGACCGAACCGCGACCTTTTCACTCTTCACCCTTCACTCTTCACCTTTCCCCTCCATGGCTTCCGAAAACCTCCTCCAGCGCGTCTTCGACAAGATCGACGCGGATTACGATTTCCTGCTCGATTCGCTGGCGGATGTGCTGGTTTCGACGGGCGAGGGCGATCTGGCCGCGTGTCTGCCCCACGTCCGCGCCACCAGCGGGGGAGACCGGGCACCCATCGATCCGCGCCGCGAGATTCAGGTGCTATCCTGCGCGTTTCAACTCCTCAACCTCGTCGAGGAAAACGCCGCCGCGCAGGTTCGCCGCATTCAGGAAACGCAACTGGGGCCCGAGACGGAGCCGGGCCTGTGGGCGCAGAACCTGCGCCAATTGATCGAATCGGGCGCCACCGGCGAGGAGATCGCCGCCACCCTGCGCGACATCGTCGTCGAGCCTGTCCTCACCGCCCATCCCACCGAATCGAAACGCCCGACGGTGTTGCGGATTCACCGCGCGTTGTACCTGATGCTCGTCGCGCTCGAAAACCGCATGTGGACCCCCGCCGAGCGCGAGGACATCCACGCCCAGATCCGCGCCACGCTCGAACGACTGTGGCGCACCGGCGAAATCTATCTCGAAAAGCCCACCGTCGAATCCGAGCGCGACAACCTGCTCTATTATCTTAGCACCGTTTTCCCCGCCGTCCTCGCCCGCCTCGACGCGCGTCTGCATCAGGCATGGTCGCGGGCGGGGCTCGATCCAACGTTGATCGATTCGCCCGAAAAAATGCCTCCGCTCTCCTTCGGCAGTTGGGTCGGCGGCGATCGCGACGGCCATCCCTTCGTCACGCCGGAAGTCACCCGCGAGACATTGGCCCTCATGCGAACGGCAGGCATCGCCATGCTGCGCGAACATCTCGTCCAAATGGCCGAGCGGTTGAGCCTGACGGACGAGCACCAGCAGTCGCCCGTCGCGCTCCTTCACGGCATCGCGCGTCTCGCGAAGCGTTTTGGGGAAGACGAATCGCCCACCCGCGAGCCGTGGCTGCGGTTCGCCCGATTGCTCATCGCGGGGCTCGACCTGGCCGCGTCGGGCGAAGGCGGCTACCGCAACGGCGGCGAGTTGGCGGAGGATTTGGCCGCCCTTCGCGATTCGCTTCACGCGATCGGCGCCCACCGTCTTGCCGCATCCGATGTCGCGCCGGTGGAGCGTCTGGTGCGCGTCTTCGGCTTTCAACTCGCCGCCCTCGACATCCGCCAAAACAGCGCCTTCCACGACCGCGCCCTCGGGCAACTTCTCGCCGCCGCCGGATTCGACGACGCGGACTTCGAATCATGGCCGGAGGAAAAACGGCTCGCCTTCCTCGAACGCGAACTCGCCTCCCCCCGCCCCTTCGCCCCGCGCCGCGCGGAGTTGGGCGACGAAGCCCGCTCCGTCCTCGATTCCTACAAGGTGCTCGCCCAGCACATCGACCGCACCGGGGGAGAGGGCATCGGCTCGCTCATCGTCAGCATGACGCGCGGCCTTTCCGATCTTCTCGTGGTGTATCTTCTCGCACGGGAAGTGGGACTGGCATGGCACGATTCGGAAGGCCTTGTCTGTTCCTTGCCCGTGGTTCCTCTTTTTGAAACGGTGGATGATTTGGCGCGTTCCCAGGAAGTTCTCGGCGAGTTTGTCCAGCATCCCGTGACCGCGAGAACCCTGGCGCTTCGGGGAACCCGCCGCATTCAACAGGTGATGGTGGGATACAGCGACAGCAACAAGGACGGTGGCATCCTCGCCGCGCAATGGCGTATCCACCAGGCGCAGAAGGCGCTCGCCGAAGCGGGCCGCGAGGCGGGCGTGGAGGTCATGATCTTCCACGGCAGGGGAGGGACCACCTCGCGCGGCGCCGGACCCACGCACCGTTTTCTCGACGCCATGCCTCAAGGTTCCCTCGGCGGCTTGTTCCGTCTGACCGAACAGGGCGAGACCATCGCGCAGAAATACGCGAACCAGATCACCGCGACCTACAATCTCGAACTTCTTCAGGCCGGCGTGACGGCCACCACGCTGCGGCATCAAAGGGGACAGGGAAACGGCGAGGACGACTTCGCCGGGGTGATGGACCTGTTGGCGACGCTTTCGCAGGAAGCCTACGAAGAGTTGCTTCGCGGCGAACGCTTCATCGAGTTCTGGGAGCAGGCCACGCCCATCGACGCCCTTGAGAGCAGCACCATCGGTTCCCGCCCGGCGCGCCGCACGGGCCAGCGCACGATGGAGGATCTTCGCGCCATCCCGTGGGTGTTCAGTTGGAACCAGGCGCGGTATTATCTCCCCGGTTGGTACGGGTTGGGGAGCGGCCTCTCCCGCCTGCGCGAGCGCGATCCGGAGGCTTTCGCCCTGCTGGCGGATCGGGGAACCAAGTGGTCCTTTCTCCGCTATGTCCTTTACAATGTCGAAACCAGCCTTGCATCGGCCAGTCTGGAACTCATGCGCGATTACGCGCAACTTGTCGAGGACGCCGAGTTGCGCAACCGCGTGTACCTCGCCATTACCGACGAGCACCGCCTGACCCAGGCCATGATCGATGACCTTTTCCACGCGCCTCGCGACCAGCGCCGTCCGCGCATGATCAAGACACTGCGCCTCCGCGACGCGGGCCTGCGACGCTTGCACAAGCACCAGATCGCGCTCCTGCGCGAATGGCGCGCCGCGCGCGAAGCCGGCGACGACGAAAAAGCGGCGGAGCTGCACCCCACCGTGCTTCTTTCCATCAACGCCATCGCCAGCGGCCTGCGCACCACCGGTTGAAGCCATGACGGAACCGCAACAGCCCAAACCCATGCGCGCTCTCGCTCTCGATGCCCTCCGGGGGGTGGCGATCATGGGCATGGCCCTGGCCGGTTATCTCCCCTATGACAAGATGCACCTGCCGCAATGGATGTACCATGCGCAGCAGCGGGTGCCCACCTTTCAGTATGACCTGACCGTTCCCGGATTCACCTGGGTTGATCTTGTTTTCCCCGCCTTCATCTTTTGCATGGGCGCGTCGATCCCGCTCGCCATGGCGAACCGCATCGCGCGGGGCGTTCCGGCGTGGAAACTCGTGCTGGGTGCCGTGGCGCGGCTGTTCGCCCTTGGCTTCTTCGCCGTCTATATCCACCACAATTCCCCGTGGAGTTTCATCTACAGTACCGACATCCCGAAGTGGCAAATCTGGGTCCACACGCTTGTCGGCTTTGGTGTCTTGTTCCTGCTCTACACGCGCCTGCCGGACAAGGTGCCGCCGTGGCTGCGGTGGACAATCTGGTCCGTCGGCGTGATGCTGTCTCTTGGCATCCTGACCATTGGCCACCACTGGAAATTTGGGGCGGAGGAACTCTCCTTCTGGCAGCGCGTGGACAAGTCCCTCGCCTTCAACAACATCATCCTGTTGGTGCTCTCCAACCTGGCGTTGTGGGGCGCGCTGGCGTGGCTTCTCACGCGCACGAACATGGCCCTGCGCCTTGGGATCATGGGTTTGGCGTGGGCCCTGCGCGAATCTTACGGCGTCGAGGATGGCTGGGTGCGCGTGGGATGGGATTTTCTGACTCGCGACTTGTGGCGCGTCTGGCTGCACCTGCCCTTCGATCTCTATTGGCTGCTGAAGGTTGAATTCATCAAGTACATGCTCATCATCATCCCCGGTACCATCGTGGGGGAACAATTCCTCGCGTGGATAAAGGCCGACCGCGTCGCGTCGCCCGAATCGCCCGAAAGCACGCGCAAGCCGCTCGTTCTCTTCACATGGCTCGCCTTCGCGCTTCTCGCCTTCGTCGTCTTCCTGCACATCGGCCTTCACGCCCGCTGGCTGTGGACGACGACATTTCTTGGGCTCATGGCCTGCGCCGCCCTGTGGCAATGGACCCGCCGATGGACCGACCTCGACGGCCGCTTCCTCGCCACGCTTGTCGCCTGGGGATCGTGCTGGCTTGTGCTGGGCCTCATTCTCGAACCGTACCAAGGCGGCATCAAGAAGGACAACGCCACCTTCAGCTACTTCTTCGTTTCCACCGCCATGTCGATGTTCCTGCTGGCGAGCCTGACCGTCTGGATCGACCTGCTCGGCTTCCGCCGCCTGTTCCACCTGCTGATCGCCAGCGGACAAAACCCCATGATCGCCTATGTCGGCGCCCGCAACATCATCGGCCCCCTCTTCACCTGGCCGGGACTCGACGGCTGGGCCGCCCGGACACTGCTCCACCCGTGGCTGCGGTTTGTTTATGCGGTTCTCAAGACGGTCGCCCTCGCCCTCTTCACGGCCCTCTGCACGCGGCTGCGGATTTTCTGGAGGACGTGAGGTGGGTCATGCGCTGATCAAGTTTTGAGGCCGGAAAGGGTTCTTGACCCCTTGGGGGGACGCTCTAACGCCTATGTCGTGTTTCAAGGTGCTCTCGCGACGATCAGGGACGGCGGAGCAAGCAGGCATCACGGCAAACTGGCGGCTGGAGAGAGTGCATGACATTCCTTCACGGCAAGCTCTACACCGAATCGCCCAAGTGGCACGAGAAAATCGGCGCCATCCATGCGCTGCTGGAGCGCGTCAAGATCAGCGAAGAGCAATCCGGCGACAAGCTCCACCTGCGCAAGCTCAACCGCATCCTCTCGATTCACGCCTCCACCGCCATCGAGGGCAACCGCCTCACGTTGGAACAAGTCAGCGATGTCATTAACGGCAAACCCGTGTGGGGGCCTCCCAAGGACATCAAGGAAGTGCAAAACGCCTGGCTGGCCTACAACGAAATGGCGGCCTACGATCCGTGGAATATCGCTGACCTTCTGAAGGCGCACGCTTTTTTGACCGACACGCTCATCGGCGAATCGGGCAGCTTTCGCAGCGTCGGCGTGGCCGTGGTGCGCGGCGACGGCGAGGTCATGCACCGGGGTTCACCGGCGGAAGAGGTGCCGGAATTGGTGGAACAACTTCTCCACTGGGGCCAAACCACCGAGGCGCACCCTCTCATCACGAGTTCCGCCATTCACTACGGCATCGAGCACATCCATCCGTTCCGGGACGGCAATGGCCGCATCGGCCGCCTGTGGCAGACCCTTATTCTTTCAAAATGGAACCCGCTGTTCACCTGGATGCCCATCGAAACCCTGGTCCACCACAACCAGGCCTTGTATTACCAAGCCTTGCAGGACTCGCACACGGACGGCCTGGACTGCCGCCCGTTCATCGATTTCATGCTGGACGCGATTGCCAACTCGCTTTACAAAT
>CAYTRP010000117.1:8356-8744 GCA_964440195.1 uncultured Candidatus Sumerlaeota bacterium | reverse complement strand
CCCGAGGTGCGCAACCCGGGGCTAGGTTACGGAATCCCGTTCGGGATTCATTGGAATGGCGGCACTTATGGGGCAAAAACCACTGAACGGCATTGGCAAGATGCCAATGCCACTTTGGATGGCGCATGAAACGATCTCTGCAAAAAAATTCCAAACGCATTCCCTTCATCCTTTTCCCACGCCTTCCAGCACCACCGGCGCCGCCGCCGGCATGACCGCCTGTCTCGCGCGCCCTCTGCGCCGCGCGAAGGCGACTCCCAGCACCATCACGCCCAACGCCCCGCAGGCGATCTCCAGCAGGCCCGCGAGCCGGTACGCCGCCGCATAGCTCACGTCGCTCATCCGCCCCAGCACCACGAATCCCGCCAGCATCGCCACCGATCCCAGC
>CAYTRP010000117.1:3865-8346 GCA_964440195.1 uncultured Candidatus Sumerlaeota bacterium | reverse complement strand
GTTGAAGGCGGACATCATCGTGGCCCGGTGCTGGGCGCGGGACAGGTCACCCAGCAGCGTCAGGTTCGGCACGAACAGGAACGCCGTCAGCACGCCGCACACGCCCATCAGCAACGTGAACACGGCCACCGACGGGGCGGAACCCATCAGGACGAACGCCACGCCATACAGCAACGACGCGCCGACGACGGTGGGCTTGGCCCCCCACCGCGCGGCCAGCCGCCCCGCCAGGGGGCTGACGAGGATGAACGCCAGATAATACACCGCCAGCACGACCGAGACGTCCCACAAGCCCCTCCCGGCCAGCGCCTCATTGCCCATGACCAGCGGAGTCAGCAGCGCCAGCGCGGCGAAGCTGAACTTGTCCACCATGCCGAACAGCATCGGCATCCATGTGCGGGGCAGGCTGCGCAGGACCTCGCGGAGTTCCGCCAGCGTCGGCGCCATGCGGGTCACCGTCTCGGCACGCCACAGTTCGCGGGCGGCCAGGCACGCGCCGCCAACCTGCATCGCCCCCAGCAGGCCGAACAGCCAGCCGAGATGCAGGTTCCAGTGGTCCAGCGCCATGACCAGCAGCGGCCCCAGCAGATACCCCGCCGGGATCGCCGTCATCAACACGCCCATGGAGCGGCTGCGGTTGCCCGCATGGGACAGGTCCACGCCGCGCGTCATCAACAGCGTGATCGCCATGGTTCCCAGCGCGCTGTCCACGAATCGCACCGCCAGCAGCAAGGGATAGCTCGCCAAATGCGGCAGGAGGGCGGTGCAGATCCCGCCGAGGGCAAGTCCCGCCACGATCAGGGGCACCCGCCGGCCCAGGCGGTCCGACCACAGGCCCACCACCAGCCCCATGGCGATGCTGGCCAGGGCGCTGACCTGCATGAACAAGGAAGTGGCGCTGTTCGACAGGCCGAAGGGCTCGCGCACCATCGCCGACAGCGTCGCCGTCAGCACCGACATGGACGCGAACAACACCGCCATCAGGCCGGCGGCGACGTAAATCCGCCCGTCGATGGCGTTGTCTTTGCGGCGGTCGGAGGAGCGCATCATGCCAATTCCGGAAAAAACAGGAGAGGACCACGGAGGTACGGAGGGCACGGAGAACAAGACCACGCCAGTGGGGTTTTTATCCCGCGCATCTCGTTATCTCTTTTCTCCGTGTTCTCCGGGGCTCCGTGGCTCCGTGGTTGAATATTTTTGGCGGGCATAACCCTGGGATGCGCGCCCCGCCGGATTCACCGGCGGGGCGGGAGTCTCCTCACAGCGTCATGCAAACGGCTATCAGAAAATCGCCCATGTGTCCGCGTCCACGGGGGGCGGGGGAATCACCTCGCGCAGGACCAGGACGAGCTTGGGGGCCTCCTGCGACGTTCCGAGGTTGGCGTTTCCCACTCCTTCGCTCATGATGAGGTCGGGGATGATGCTGGCCGAGGGCGGATCGCCGCCGAATTCCAGATCGTAGGTGGAGGAAAGGAACCAGGTGCTGAACCCGCCCGCCAAGTCCTCGCGCAGCTTTGTCTGGATCGTTGGGTTCGCCGTGTCCAGATCGAACCGGATGGGGAACGCGTCCGTCATTTCCCCCGGCGTGTAGCCGATGGGCACACCGACCGCCCACGGCGTGTAGCCGCCCAGGAACACGTCCGGGTCGTAGGGGATCACGTTGTCCTCGACGTGCTCCTCGGTGCGCAGGTCCTTCGGGAACGGATCGCGGGGCGCATGGCCGGCGACCGTGCCTCCGATGAACAACTCGGTGCCTTCCCACTCGACCTCGTTGTACGTCGGGCCGAATCCGGCGGAGAACAACTCGATTTGTTCCGTATAGCCAAGGATGTTGGTCGATCCCACTTCCCAGCCCGCGTCCTTGATGTTCCACACGGTCATCGTCGCGCCAACGACCTCGTACTCCTTCCCCTCCAACTCCTCGGGCAGTTCCACGCCGAACTTGTAGATGTTCATGCCGTCGCGTTGGTTGAACATCGGAAACGTATCTTGCAGCGACAGGAAGAGCGAGCCGCGTTCGCGCGTCCCCGGCGTGCCATTGAAGGGATAGTGCCAGCGGTCGTTCAACAATGTCGTCTCGATTTCGTAAACGGGCTCCAGTTCAAGGAGCAGCGACGGTGCCTGTTGCTTCGTGCCGAACGTCGCGTTGGCCAGCCCCGCGCGTTGGATCACTTCCGGATTCGGGAGCGAGGGCTGCCCCGGTCCGCCCGTGCGCCGGAACGTCCCCGAGAAGAACCACGAGCTGAAGCCCGATTCGAGGTCGTCCAGCAGCTCCGCCTGAATCGTTGGGTCGTTCACGTCGAGATGGAAATCCACCGGAAACGAATCGGTCATCGCCCCCGGAGTATAGCCGACCGGCAAGCCCAGGCCCCAGTGGGTGTACCCGTCGGGGGCTTCGGTGGCGTCGTAGGGAATGACGGCCTCTTCCGTGCGCTCGAACGTGCGGAGATCGGCGGGGTAGGGATCGCGCTGGTTGAACACGGAGTTGGTCGATCCGATGAAGGGAGCGGCCATCGTCCAGGTGGATTCCTCGTAGGTGGGTCCAAAGCGCGCGGCGAACAGCTCGATGCGCTCGGGATGGCCGTAGGTGTTGAGTTCGCCGAAAGCCCACGCCGCCGTCTTCGGCTCCCAGTAGCGCAACCGCGCCGAGCGCACCCGGAATTTCTGTCCCTCCAGTTCCTCCGGCACGTCCACGGCGAACTTCACGATGAACATCCCGTCGCGCTTGTTGAACTGGAACTGCGGCGTGTCGTGGACGTAGAGCGCCCCCTTCTCGCGCGTCAGCGGGTTCGTGTTGAAGGGGTACTGCCAGCGGTCATCGAGCAGCGTTCCCTCCACGGCGACAACCGCCGCGCCCGCCGAAGCCCCAAGACACAGCCCTGCCGCCAGGCCGCAAGCCGCGGCCATCCATTGCCCTGCTTTCATTTTTCTCTCCTGTCTGCGAGGATTGTTTCGAGGATTGGCGGGTCGGGTAATCATTCAAGTCCCGGCACTGCCATGTCGCGCATCCCACCCCGGCGGAAGACATCCCCCCCACTCACGGTTCCGTTCGATGGATCATAGATCCACTGGAGGCATGTCATGTCCTCCACATACTTGTCCGCGAACGCGTAGTACGGCCAGTGGATGCCGCCGTCGGGCCCCCCACTCGTCAGCGACCAGCGCATGTTTACCAGCGAAGACGGGTCATTCACCCCCATGCCGTAGGACGCCGCGCCCGTGTTGTAGCCAAAGACGTCCCCCGGGTCCGCCGCGTTGAACTGTCCGTTCCACTGCGTCAGCAACGTGCGCGGGAACGAGTCCCGGGGCATCGTCGTCATGTACGCCACCGGGGTCGTCAGACCCTTCAACCGCTGCACGTACGAGGGATTGAAGCTCCCCCGCGTCGGCGGGTACCTGTTGTAATCGACCGCATACGCATCCAGCGCCGTGTGCACCGTCCGCATGTCGGACAGCACCCTCGCGTGGCGGCTGCGCACCGAAGCGCCCAGGAAGTTCGGCACCGCGATGGCCGCCAAGAGCGCAATAATGGCCGTCACAATGAGCAGCTCGATGAGAGTAAACCCGCGGGAAGTGCCGCAAAATGCGGTGCCAAGCTCCGGGCGCGCCTTGGGAGATGTCTGATTTTCGGGCACTTTCACTCTCGTCCGAAGGGATCTCATCGTAATCCGCCTTCAACAGCCTAAGGGGTGCACCGTCCGGAAATCTTCACCCACCACAAAAGGCGCGTGCTCTGTCCAATGATGGCTGCCCCGTGTCAAAGGCAATTTAGGGTATCCAAACATTCTTATATCCTATCCCGCGGACAGCCGCACCTCCGCCCCCGCCACGGGTCCAACCAAGGCAATTGCCTCCTCCGTCGACTGCAACAAATCCTCCGCCAATCGCGCCACATCCTCCAGCGTCACCGCCCGGATCCGACGCTCCACCTCTGCCGGCTCCAGCCGCTCCTCGTTGTGCATCTCGCGGTCGGAATTGCGCGTCGCACGGTATCCCACGCTCTCATAGGCCAGCAGGAAGCCCCGGACCGCCTGGCGCATTGCCACATTCAGCTCTTCGGGCGTCGGGCCCTGGCGCGCGATCTTCGCCACCTCCTCGCGGCACAGGCCGATCACCTCGTCCGTGTTCGCTGCCGTCGTCCCGCCGAAGATCACCAGATAGCCTTCCGATTGGAACAGGTGGTAGGAAGACCCGATCGTGTAGGCCAAGCCGCGCCTTTCGCGAACCTCGTTGAACAACCGCGAACCCATCCCACCCCCGAGCACCAGGTTCATCAACCCCAGCGCAAACCGCCGCTCGTCCGATGCCGGCAATGCCGGATGCCCCAGACAAAACTGCACCTGCTCCGTGTCCCGCTCGATTATCGTGCGCCGCGACTTTGCCCGCGCCGCGGTTGGGCGAACCACCCGGCTGGCCCCCCGCGTCGGGGCCGCGAAGGCCTTCTCCACCAGGCGGACGGCCTCCTCGTGCTCGATCGCCCC
>CAYTRP010000117.1:0-3855 GCA_964440195.1 uncultured Candidatus Sumerlaeota bacterium | reverse complement strand
TCCAGCATCGCTTCCCAATATCCCAGCAACTGGTCGCGATCCAGGTTTCCAACGGTTTCCGGGCGGCCAAGAATGGGCCTCCCCATCGGATCCGGTGCCCACAGGGCATCAAGGAACGTCTCGAAGCACAGGTCCTCGGGATTGTCCCCCGCCTCGGCAATCTCCTCCAGGATCACGCCCCGCTCGCGCTCCACCTCCTGCGCCGGAAACGTGCTCTCCCACAGCATCTCCGAAAACAAGCCGAGCAAGTCTCCCGTGTCCTCGGGCACGACGCGCGAGTAGAGCCGCAGGCACTCGTGAGACGTGAACGCGTCCAGCCCGCCACCCTGCAAGTTGATCTCCCGCGCCAACCCGTACAGGTCCCGCCTGCGCGTCCCCTTGAACAACAGATGTTCGATGAAATGGGTGATCCCCCCTACCTCGGCCGCCTCCCTCCGGCTCCCCCCCATCACGGTCACGCCGGCCGAAACCGACGAGGCCTCGGCCATATGCTCGATCAAGAGGCGAACCCCGTTGCTTAACACGATGCGCTGGAAGTTTCCCATGTTTGGTAAGGGCTCCGAAAGCGGACAATTCACCGCCGAAATGGCCGGGTACCAGGGCGCATCAGACGCGTCGGTACCCTACCCAATCCCGCCGCAGGGTCAATGCCAACATGTCCCCCATCGACGATAATTTCGATCCAATATGGTCCGGGCACCCCGCCCCGTGAGATCCAACGCGGATACCCCCTCGGCCAATTCCGGCGGGTCGCCCATGGGCCCTTAATTATAAACAAATGCTACATTTTAGAGTGTGTCTGAATACCTTTTGAGGGATGTCCTTCAAAGCAACACGGCCATCTTGCGTGTCCACCAAAGCCTTGGCGCCGGTGGGGCCGTGATGGCTTTTCGCCCTCCAACTTCCTCCTTGGCCGAAGGCTGTTGGCGGCGATGGCGCTGGCCGGTCTTGGGCAAGATGCCAAGTTACTTTGGTGACGCATGATTCGCGGCTTGGAAGGGGTTTTCAAACGCACTCCTGGAAATCACACTCAACCCAGGGTTGGGGCCCAGCGTCTCGGCGAGACTGAACTCCAACAACCGCATCCATGGCATCCGGGTCGATTCGGAACGCGGCCTGTCGAAGTTGCCTTGCACGCGCCCTCCACCATTCCTGCTGACAACCGGTGCATCGCCGGTGAAGCCAAGGGTCACATGAAAAGGGAAAGACTCGCAATGTCCTCCTCCCCCTGCTGGGCACCCCTGCTTCTTGTGTTCCTGACTTTCGGCCTCGCCGCCCCCGCCGGTTCCCTCGATCCCACGGGCGCGCCCGCTTCCACCCCGGGCCCCGAGCCACGCATCGCCATCAATGCCGCGAATACGCCCGGCGATTCCAACAGCCTGTTCCGCATCGCGCAGCCCGGCTCCTATTATCTCGAGGGGAACCTCGCCGGAGTCGTCAATCGCCACGGGATCGAGATCGCCTCGTCCAACGTCACGCTCGACCTCATGGGCTACTCGCTGCTGGGTGTTCCGGGCTCCCGCACCGGCATCGTCACCGATGGTGCCCGCGGCAACCTGACCATTCGCAACGGCCACGTTGCCAAATGGGGCGAAGGCGGCATCGACCTCGCCCCGGAATTGCCCACGGCCAACTCCAACGTCCTGCTTCACGACCTGACCGCGACGTCAAACGTCGGCGTTGGTTTTCGCGCCGGAAACAATGCCGTCGTGCGCGACTGCATCGCCCACGCGAATGGCGGGACGGGAATCATTGTGCGGAACCAGGGCGTCGTCTCCCAATGCGTGGCGTCGAGCAATGGCAGCTCGGGAATCGACGTGGGCAGTGGCGTCACCCTCTCCAACTGCTCCACCGTCTCCAACGTCCTATCGGGGATTGTCACTCTGCGGGGGTGCACGATCATCGGCTGCTCCTCCAGCACCAACGGCGGAAACGGCATCTCGGCGGGGGCGGCGTGCCTCATCGCGAATTGCAACGGCGATCGCAACCTCATGAACGGCATCTCCGCCGCCATTGGCTCCTCGGTCATCTCGTGCCGGGTTGCCGCCAACCACGTCCACGGGATCGCCGTGACATCGGACTGCATCGTGCGCGACTGCGGCAGCGACTCGAACGGAGTCGGCACCACCGGCGCGGGCATTCTGGTCACCGGCGGCGATTGCCACATCGACAACAATGCCTGCACCGACAACGGCTGGGGCATCCGCGTCACCAGCAACTCGAACATCCTGACGCGCAACGTCTGCTCCGGCAACACGACGCTGAACTGGGATGTGGTCGCGGGCAACCGCCTCCTGGTTGTCGACGCCGCCCCGGCCGGTGCCGTCTCCGGCAACGCCGGAGGGGCCGCCCTGGGCTCAACGGAACCCAACGCGAATTACACCTACTGAAAAACAGATTGCGGGGCACTCACGCCCGCTCGCGCCCGCCCTCGCCCAACTCGTCGCGCCAGTCTTCCAGCTCGCGCTTGAGCAGCCCCAGCTCCTCGCGCACCCGGCGCAGCGCGTCGGCCTGCTCCCCGGTCAGGTTCTCGCTCCCGGGCGCAAACGTCGTGTCCCCGCCACCGGAGTTCATCCCGTCGAACAGGTCGCCGTCCGCCGGGTCGCGCCCGGGCGGCATCGGCTTTGTCGTGGCCGCCGCCGCGCGGCCGCCGCGCCCCGGTCCTTCGCCCTTCAGTTTGTCGACGGCCCCGGCGATGGTGTACTTCTCCACGTACAAGAGGTCGCGGATGCGCAGCAGCAGGTCGATTTCCTTTTGCCGGTAACGCCGCTGCTCGGTGCTGTCCTTCTCCGGCGCCAGCATCGGGAACTTGGTTTCCCAATAGCGCAGCACGTAGGGCTCGACGCCAACGATGTTGGCGACCTCCTGGATCCGGTAGAAGAGTTTGCGGGGATAGGCTGTCGGGGTCGTCATGGCACACACACCGGATTGCCGGGCGCTCCTGCGTTTCGATCCACCGGGATGCTGCGCAGTCCCCCATCGGCGATCAACCAAAAGCTCACCCCCTCCTCCCGGCGTTCACTTTGATGCTGACCCCGCCAAATCCCCCGGGCCATACCCTCCCGCAATCCGCGGCCGTGCCGCCGATTGCCATCCCCTCCCGAGAGATGCCCTGCCCCATGTTTATCCGGTCCATCGCCTTGCCCACGCTCCTCCTGTTTTTTGCCTCCCTGGTCCCCGCCCAGAACACGCCGCCCCCCGAACCCGGACCCGTGACCATCCCGGTCCTCGGACAGGACGTCGCCCCGCGCACCACCCGCGCGGCCCGCGCCGAGTCCCTCGCCGCCGAGCGCGACAAGATCGTCCGGGCGCGATTCGACGGCCCCACCAACGCCTCCGTCTGGCCCGGTGCATTCTGGAGCGCCTACCTCGTTGGCCTCACCGACGAGCAGCGCGGCATGCTCCACGAGATGACGAGTTCCGAACTCCTGGAGATCCAGGACAAGCCCGTCGAATTCCAGCGCGCGCTCTTGAATGCCGTCCACACGCTCCTGCCCGGCCAGCAGCGCGCCCCACTCGTGTCCGCGCTTCGCACGCTCGAGACGCCGCGCGAATTCGCCATGGCCGCCTACGCCATCCTCCAGGGCACATCGCTGTCCCACATGCGCGACATGATCCGCGACCACATGCGCCTCAAGTTCCCCGACTGGGACAAGGACCCCATCCTCCTCGTTCTCTATGATCGCCTCGAGATGAATCCCGAGGATGTCATCGCCTCGCGCCCCCCCATGGCGGATCTCTTCGCGCATCCGTTCAAGCCGGGCGTGCCCGTTCTCTTCAGCGTCCACCGGCTGGATCGCCGCCAGCCCGGCATCGCCCTGGTCCGCGATGCGCACGGGCGCTTCGCGCGCACCG
>CAYTRP010000116.1:599-8790 GCA_964440195.1 uncultured Candidatus Sumerlaeota bacterium | reverse complement strand
GCGGACAAAGTCGAAGCGTGGGTTCGACGGACAAATGCGCAAAACCACTGAACGGTATTGGCAAGATGCCCCAGTCACTTTATTCGGGTTGGCGTCCGTTTGGGAGGGAAAGGCTCATCGGTGAGCATGTGAGTCTTCAATCCTCGCGCCCCCTCGAACACGCTGCTTCGGATCCTTCAGGTGCGGGTTCGTATGGATCAGGGTCTTGGCCACGGTTGTCATCCTTGGGCTCCATGAAACCACGTTTGTGGCGGTCGAGCGAGCCTTTTGGAGCCGGCTTCGACAGCCTGACATTAACGGTTGCGCTCAGGGGGCGCATCTTCGCGGCGACCTCGGGGCTCTCGAACTCCTCGAACGCGGCGAATACCTTTCCGGGCGGACTGGAGAACACCCGCCCGGTGCTTGCTGATGACCGCGCTCATGCTTGCCTCTTGGCGGCTGCCGCATCCCGCTCGGCGATCAGGCGGTTGGTTGCCTCATCGGCCGGCCGAATCTCGAATGGCCCCACCTTCACTCCCGGGTGTTTCGACATCAGCGAGATCGCGTGGTTCAGGTCGCGGGCTTCCAGCAGCAGGATGCCACCGAGTATTTCCTTGGTCTCCGCGTATGGACCATCGGTGACTTCGACCTCGCCATCCTTCATCCTCAACGTGACCGCCTTGCGGGCGGAATCGAGCGCTTCTCCCCCCAGGAAATGCCCGCCTCGCCGAAGTTCATCGTCGTACGCAAAGCACTCTTCCATCATTCTCTGCCAGTCTTCCTGCGGTACTTCGGCAAACTTCGTCTCGTCGATGAATCCCAGGCACACGTATTTCATGGCGACTCTCCGTTTCATGGCTGTCCTTCTGGACTTGCCCGGCCCTCACGGGTGCCAGGCTCTCGTCCATTGGTCGAACGGGACAGGCCGAAATCGACATCATGGGCGGAATTTTTTCAAAAAACCGGCATTGAAGACCTGTGGCCC
The DNA here is from genome assembly GCA_964440195.1 of uncultured Candidatus Sumerlaeota bacterium. Classification (GTDB taxonomy): domain Bacteria; phylum Sumerlaeota; class Sumerlaeia; order SLMS01; family JAHLLQ01; genus CAYTRP01. Next base: position 7,826 of record CAYTRP010000116.1, on the reverse strand, counting down.
TCTTTGCGTTGACGGGGCCACGGCCCCCGCCTAGCGTCCGGGCCGTTCCGAAGGGGGTCTTTTTTCCCCTGTGGGAACAAGACTTGTTAGCCCGAAGCCGGAACCCCGCCGCAAGCTGCAATGCTCCAGGCCCGCCATCCCGGGGCCGCCATTCCGGGCTGAAACCCGCCGAAAGAGTCCCCGCCGTTTTGGCTGCCGCTTCATCCTCAAACGTGTCGCCCCCCACGGTGTCGCTGCTTGTCCGCGCCGACAGGGTGGGCAATCGCCTCTGGAACACGTTCAAGTCCCTCCCCTTCGGCCTTTTCCTGCTGGCGTGCATCGGTGCCGTGTCCATTTACGGCACGATGTTCTACGCCGCCAATGACTCCCTTGGCGACCAGGCTATCCCGCTGGCCAAGGCACGCGTCTTCAACGCCTGGTGGTTCTTCGGTCTTCTCGCCCTCTTCTTCGTCCAGTTCGTCCTCTCCACCTGGCACGTCACCCTGATGAGTTTCGGCATCTGGAAGAAGGCCGATTTCGGGCGCTCGCGCGCCTACATCATGGGGCCCGGAGAGGGCCGCGCGTCGGTGGAAGTGCCCGGCGGCGTGGAGCATATCGAGAGGGTGCTGGCGAAGAAGTTCACCCGTTGGCACAAGCGCGGAGATAAATACTTCGCCCACGCCGGCTTGCGCCAACGCATCGGCCCCACCATCATCCACACCGGCATCGTGGTCATCCTTCTGGCCGGGCTCGTGCACCTCGTGCTGGACAAGCGCGGGCTCATCCTCTCCGAGGGGCGCTTCCTCGCCACCGAGGGCGAGACAACCAACCTGATCTACACGCCCATCCACCTCGACCACCAGATCAACCCGCAGGGCAACCTCGCGGCCCTGCCGATTCCCTTCGACGTCAAGCTCCTCGATTTCGACGAGATCAAGCACCCCAACTCCGAATCGCCCGCCTACTTCAGCAGCCTCCTCGAAGTGCGCGACCACGAGACCGGCACCATCCGCGTCGCCAAGCTCGACATGAACCACAGCCTGCGCATCGGCTCCTACGAGTTCCACCAGGCCGGTTTCCGGCAGGTCCCCCCCGTCGAGGGCACCCGCACCGACTTCCTCGTCCGCGACGCGCGCACCGGCGAGCGCATCGGCCTCACCGACGCCACGCCCGAGACGCGCGTGCAGGTCGAGGACCTCGACCTCTTCCTCGAGGTGGACGGCATCGAGACCGGCGACGCGTGGCGACTGTACACCGCCGCGTCCCCCGTTGCCCCCATCGCCACCGGCACCCTCCATCAATCCGCCTTCCGGGGCACCTTTTCCTTTACGATCAAGGAATTCTACCCCGACTTTCACTTCACGCCGGAACTCGGGGCCTACACGCGCTCCCCCAATCCCGGCAACCCCGCTGCCGTCGTCGAGATCAACCAAACCGGCAAGCCTGCCGTCACCACCGTCCTCTTCCTCGACCCGGAGCTTCACGCTCTCGTCCCGGGCATCGATTCCCACGTGGACCTGCGCCTCGCCGACGTGCGCGTGCGCGGCGTCGAGAACCCCTCCGACTTCGAAAGCTTCGACTGGACCCGCCCCGATGCCGCCCGCCTTGAGATCACGCTCACCCATCGCCAGACCGGCGCGGAACTCGGCACGCAGATCCTCCCCATCGGCGGAACCAGCGAACCGGTCCGCCTCGCCGCTGACCCCCTCGAAGTCCCGGCCACGGACACCGGCGCCCTCTACACTGTTTCCGCCGTCGGCACCTCGCCGCGCTACATCACCATCCTCAGCGTCGTTCGCGAACCGATGACAGGCTACTACACCCTCGGCGTCGCCCTCATGGCAATCGGCGCGCTGCTGACCTTCTCCGGACGCTACCGCGCACTCTATGGCACATGGGACGCCGCCGCCGCCAGGTTCCACTTCGCGCTCGTTCCGCGCTTTGGCAAGCGACCCGACCCCGTCGAGTTCAAGCGCCTTCTCGAAGCCCTGACCGCCGGTGCGCCGCAACCCGTTGGAGAAGCCGCCACGCAACCCCGCACCGAAACGACACTGACCGAGGCTCCCCAATGATGCGGTTTTCGCCCAGAACATGGAGTCCATTCATTGTGGACTGCGCAAGCTTGCTTGCGCTGTTGCGTCCGCAGCTTGCTGTGGACGCTCCAACAACCTTTGGTTTGCGCGGAGTTGGCTGGAGCGCCGGAAGCAAGCTTCCGGCGCGAACGGCGGCAGCAAGCTGCCGCAGTCCACAGGACCGTCTCCACAATTTATTTGCAAATGGCATGATGTCTCTCATGCGGTTGGTCACGCTGTTTGCCTTGCTCGCGGCGCTGCCGATGACCCTTGCCGCCAACGCGGCCGACCGCCTTTCCACGATTCCCTTCGACGAAGAAATGCAGCGCGGCGTCCTCGATGCGGGGCTTGATGGCCTCGCCGTGCGGGGTGCCGGATGGAACGAAACCGTCCGCTCGTGGGCTCGCATCCAACTCCACGAACTCACCGGTCGCACCAGCCTCCCGCGCCAGGACGCCGCCTACACCGTCCTCTCGATGATGTACGAGCCACACCGCTGGATGAGCGCGAAGATCTTCCCCGTCGAGCACCCCCGCATCGCCGAACTGATGGCCTTCAATGGCAAGTGGGTCAGCGCCTTTGACATCATGGACAATCCCGGCCTGGTGCAACTGCGCGCCGAGATGGAAGCCGCCGCCGCCCGGCGCGACGAAGCCAAAGCCCTCAAGGACCTCCTCGATTCCGCCCTGCAGGTGCGCAAGCTCGGCCCTGATCGCCCCTTCATCTACAGTTCCGCCGTCTCCGCCGAAGGCGTCTCCCCCGACGACGTCCGCCGCCTCGTCGAGAACCCCGCCGCCCTTGCCGAAGCCGAAACCCGCTACGCCTCCCTGCGCAAGGAAGTCAGCAGCTCGAAGCCCTTCCTTGATGCCGCCAGCCGCCTGGTCAACCGCCCCCACCTGCTCGCAAGCCTCGACACGGGATTTCGGATCGCCCCGGATCCCGACAGCCTGCGTGGCGAGTGGATCGCCGCGCGCGACGCCCGCCCCGCCGCCACCGTCGAGAGACCCGTCGTCCAGCAGGCCTCCCTGCAAGCCAATCTCCTCCCGGTCTCCGTGCGCCCCGACGTCGGCACCGCCGCCTGGCGCTTCCACCAGGAACTCGGCAAGGCCTTCACCACCGTGGACCCCTCGCTCTTTGCCCCGGCCCGCGAGTCCTTCCTCGCCGTCGCCCAACTTTCGCCCTATTACCCCACCCCGGAGTATCTGACCCTTAAGAATTTCTATATCCGGTATAATCCCTACTGGGCCGCCGTCTACTTCTACTTCGTTTCCGCCCTTCTCTTCTCCCTTTTCGCGTTCTTCCGGGCGCCGGGTTGGCGATGGGCCGGCCTTGGCTTTCTCCTCGCCGGTCTCGGCATCCACACCGCCGGGGGCATCATGCGATACCTCATCAGCGGCTACGTCCCCGTCTCCAACATGTACGAATCCATCACCTTCGCCGCGTGGTCGGCCATCGTCATCGGCGCCACCTTCGAGATCATCCAGCGCCGGGGCTTCGTCGGCCTCGTCACCGCCGCCGTCGGCCTCCTTGCCCTTATCCTCGTCGCCCAAATGCCCCTGCACGACATCCGGATGCACCCCCTGCGCGCGGTGCTGAACAGCTACTGGCTCAACATCCACGTCACCGCGATGTTGATCAGCTATGGTGCCTTCGCCATCGCCGCCGGAGTCGCCCTTGTCTATCTGGCCAAGTCCTTCCTCGGCCGCGAAGCCCTCTTCGGCGGCACACCCCTCATGGACCTCGAACAGACCGAGGAATTCGCCTACCGCCTTGTCCAGGTCGGCTGGCCCATCCTCACCGTCGGCATTTGCCTCGGCGCCGTCTGGGCCGACACCGCCTGGGGCCGCTACTGGGGCTGGGACCCCAAGGAAACCTGGGCCTTCATCACCTGGATCGTCTATACCATCTACCTCCACTCGCGCATGGTCATGGGGTGGCGCGGACGCGTCTCGGCCCTTGCCTGCGTGATCGGCTTCATCATGGTCCTCATCACGTGGCTCGGGGTCAGCTACATCCCCTGGTTCGCGGGTGGGCTGCACACCTACGCCTCCCCCGGGTGACCGCCACGCGCCGGAGCATCAGGGTTTGACCACCGGCCGCGACCAGTGGTCCAACAGCCCATGAATTTCAGCCGTTTGCATTTTGAATCGACGTTTCGCACTTTCCCCAGCCGGTTTCACCGGGGCCTCCCATGATGAGCTGGAACACCAGAACCGCCGTCGTCGTCGGCGCCTCCACGGGCATCGGCGCCGCCCTGGCCAAGCGCCTCGCGCGCGACGGATGGAGCGTCGCCCTTGTCGCGCGCAGCATCGACAAGCTGCGTGACCTCGCCGACGTCATCAACCGCCGCGCCGGCGCCACCGTCGCCCACGCCTACCGGCACGACGTGCGCGACTTCGACGCCACGCCCGCCCTCTTTGACCGCATCGTCGAGGACCTCGGCGGCCTCGGCATGCTCATCTATTCCTCCGGCGTCCTCCCCGACATCACCTCCACCGAGTACGATTTTGAGAAGGACCGCGAAGCCGTCGAGGTCAACCTGATGGGAATGATGGCATGGATGGACGAAGCCGCCGCCCTCTTCGAGCGCGTGCAGGAGGGTGTTCTTGTCGGCATCGGCAGCGTGGCGGGCGACCGGGGGCGCAAGGCCCAGCCCGCCTACCATGCGGCGAAGGGGGCGCAGGCCATCTTCCTTGAGTCCCTGCGCAACCGGCTGGCGGCCCTCGAAAAGGTGCGCGTCGTCACCATCAAGCCGGGCTACGTCGCCACGCCCATGACCGCCCACATGGGCCAGAAGCTCTGGATGATCTCCGCCGACGAAGCCGCCCAACGGATCCTCCGCGCGGCCTACAAGTCCCGGGGGGAGGTGTACGTCCCTCGGCGCTGGCGATACGTCAGCCTCCTCATTCGTCATATCCCTTCGTTTTTGTTCCGAAAACTCGAGATCTGAAGGTCTTCATCCGATCGCTCTCCGGCGGCAGCCAGGGCGTGAACAGGCCGAACAGGTCCTCCGAGGGCCCGTTGCCCGGCGTCGTGATCCACCATGCCTCCGGGTACAGGTAGGTGAACTCCGCCGAATCGTTGATGGCGCCGGCCAGTGTCGTAAATGCCCAATACAAAGTATAAACGATCAACGCCAGCAGCGCCAGCCCAATGGTTCCCCCCACGATTGCCAGCACGGGCCCCAACACCCAGGAACCGGCGGCATTGAAGGATCCCCCATAGATGGGGGCGCTTGCCCCGCCGGAAACGAGCATTCCAAGGAACCACAGGATGCCGCCGAGCCACGCGCCGATCAGCAGCACCACCCCAAACCGCCCGGCCAATCCCACCATGTCCAGCAGCGTGCGCATCTGCGCCATCATCGGGTGGCGCACATAGACGTGCGCCCGCAGCGCCAGCGCGCCCCCAATCTGCGCGGCCGTCATCCCGCCAAGGATCGTCACCGCCCAACCCGCCACCGCGAGACTCCCCCATTGCCAGGTCAATGGGATCGACGAGTGCCCCGCCGCCACCAAGCCGATCAGCGGCACAAGGAGGCTGCACGCCAACACGATCGCCACCGCCCGGCACAGCGGACGAAGCGCCAACCCCCGCACAATATCCACCGGCTTGAGCCGCGACACCAGCAACTCCTCCACCGCCATTCCCCGCAGGTGGCGCCTCAAACCCCACCCCATCATCAGTGCCCCCATCACCATCGACATGGGGGCCATCAGCAGCCCCGCCAGGATCGTGAGCCACCACACCTCGGGGCTCGTCAACTGCACGGTCGCCGCCACCCACAGGAAGAACCCGAGCACCACCACGAAGGGCAGCCCCCCCATCGCCAACTCACCGGATCCCCCCCGGCGACGCCCCGTCAGGTAGCAGGCCACCGCGTTCTTCTCGATGCCTTGCAACCACGCCTCGTCCGAGAGAAAAAAACCTGAAACTCCGCGCCATCCCCTGAGGGGATTGTCCTCCGGCGGAATCAGTACCGTCTCCGGCGGGGGCGACTTCACGATCGAATGGACCTCCGCCAACCTCGGCGCGATGGGTCGCCTCGGTCCCACTTGTTCGGAAACGGCTTCGGTGTCGCGCACGCCCCCACCTCCTATCGCACCTGCCCTATCGCATCCCTAGCGCTCGGGCCTTCCCCCCGCAACCGTTTTGAGCCGGCCCGGTTCGTGCGGGCGCGCCTCGCTGTACCTCGTCACAATCCTCTGACCCGCCATGACATCCCCTCCGTTCTGGAATGGGCTGTCAACCTATGTCAGGACGCGTCACTCCCGCCGCCCGGCACCAACGAAGAAACCGCGACTTGGAGAACCCCCTGCCTCGCGCACCGGGCGCGAAGCGTTACCGGTTGACCAGCATCCCGCCACCTGATTCCCTCGGGGGATACACGGGTCCCCCACCGAGACTACCCAAACGCGATCCCGTGATTCATAGATGAAAGGGTACAACCCCGAACCTCCAAAGGATACGGATTCCGGTTTCCAGCAGTCACTCCCTTCAGATGTCCCGGCGGGCATTGCCGACACACGGCAAGTGCCCCAACCCGCTGCCTGGAAAATCGCCACCCTGCCATCCGACCTGAAGGATCCGCTTCCTCCGGGCACGACGCATCCCGCGGGCGAGAAGTCGTTTCTCCTTACCCGCCTGGTTGCGGAAGGCGGAATTGGCGAAGTCTGGGAGGCACTCCAGACCTCGCTCGACCGCACGGTGGCGGAGAAGAGGATCCAGCCCCGGCACTACAAGCGCCTGCATTCCGTTGGCAACCACGCGGAGCTCCTCGCCCACCAGTTCCAGCAGGAAGCTGTCATCACAGCCCACCTGGAACACCCCAACATCATTCCGGTGTACGACCTCGCTACCGACGCCGAGGGCAATCCCCTGCTCGCGATGAAGCTCGTGAGGGGCACCCCTTGGGACATGCTCATCGACGACGACTTTGACCGGCTCGAGCGCGGCCAATTCTTCGCCCGGCACCTGCCCATCCTCATCTCCATGGCGCAAGGCGTCGCCTTTGCCCATTCCAAGGGAATCATTCACCGGGATCTCAAACCCTCGCAAGTGATGGTGGGGGAATTTGGCGAGGTGCTCCTGATGGATTGGGGGCTGGCCATGGTCGTCGATGTCGAGAAGGCCAACTCGCCCGCCCTGGTCGAAGGCAGGAACCGGATTCCCACCC
>CAYTRP010000116.1:0-589 GCA_964440195.1 uncultured Candidatus Sumerlaeota bacterium | reverse complement strand
TTCCCACCCATGCCACCGCGACGAGTCCGGCCGGCACACCCTCGATGATGGCCCCCGAGCAAACGCTCGATTCCGCCATCGCCGTTTCAACCCGCACGGACATCTATCTTCTGGGTGGCACGCTCTACTATCTCCTGACCGGTTTCTACCCCCACGAGGCCGAGACCTCCGATCTCTCGATCGAGCACGCACGCAACGCGGACATCATTGTGCCGCGGTACGATGCCAAGAACCGCCCGATTTCCAACGAACTGGCACAGATCGCCACGCGTGCCCTGCAGCGCGATCCCACGGGCCGCCATTCCGACGTGGAGGAGTTCATCAAGGACGTCCAGGGCTATCTCACCGGGTCGGGCCGGCGCCGGGAATCCCTCGAGATCGCCAATGAGGCAAGGGCCTGGCTGAACGGGCACGAGGCGTCGCTCCCTGGCGCGCGCACCCTCAAGACATCGCGCGCGGACATCTACGAGAAGCTCAGTCACTGCCTCAACCTCATCGACCAGGCCATCTCGCTATGGCCCGGCAACCCCGAGGTCCCCCCCCTGCGCGAAGCGCTCCTTCGCCACTATTCCACCGCGGCGCTCGCGCA
>CAYTRP010000115.1:0-8826 GCA_964440195.1 uncultured Candidatus Sumerlaeota bacterium | reverse complement strand
CCAGGTCGGCGTGGGCGTCCAAGCCCCCTCCAGGCCGCTGGTGATCGCGTCCGCTCCCTTGCCAGTGCCAAGCTTGTTGCTCCAGCCAAGCCCCTGCTCCTCGAGGCCGGCAGCTTCCGGTTCGGCGCCGACATTGTCCGCCGGTCCCGCGCCGTGAGCCTTGCCGAAGGTGTGTCCCCCGGCAATCAGGGCCACTGTTTCCTCGTCGTTCATGGCCATGCGGCCGAAGGTCTCGCGGATGTCGCGGGCCGCCGCGATCGGATCGGGGTTTCCGTTTGGCCCTTCGGGGTTCACGTAGATGAGGCCCATCTGCACGGCAGCCAACGGGTTCTCCAAATCGCGGTCGCCACTATAGCGCTTGTCGCCGAGCCATTCCGTTTCGGAGCCCCAGTCGATGTCCGTCTCCGGCTCCCAGATGTCCGCCCTGCCCCCGCCAAAGCCGAACGTCTTCAGGCCCATGGACTCCAAGGCAACGGTCCCGGCCAGGATGAGCAGGTCGGCCCACGAGATCTTGCGGCCATACTTTTGCTTGATTGGCCACAGCAACCGGCGCGCCTTGTCCAGGCTCACATTGTCGGGCCAGCTATTCAGCGGGGCGAAGCGCTGGTTTCCCGTGCCGCCGCCACCACGGCCATCCGAAATGCGATAGGTCCCCGCGGCGTGCCATGACATGCGGATGAACAACGGCCCATAGTGTCCGTAGTCGGCGGGCCACCAATCTTGCGAATCCGTCATCAGCGCGTGAAGATCCTTCACGACCGCCTTGAGATCCAGCGTCTTGAATTCCTCCGCGTAGTTGAACCCATCGCCCATCGGATCCGACAGCGAAGAGTTCTGATGCAACACGCTCACGTCCAACTGGTTCGGCCACCAGTCACGGTTTGAGATTTTCCTTCCGCTCGCATGGTGCCCCATCACGGGGCACTTGCCGACGTCTTCCACGTTCTTGTCGCTGGTCATGATCGAGAGACTTCCTGTAGGCGGTTTGAGATCGAGACGTCCCGAAATGGGAACATCCGGACCGGGAAGAAATTGGGTAGCCGGCCAGCCCGGAGGGGCCATCGAAAAACTCTCGCCACTCATCACCGTTGGGTGCACGCACCCGTGCCGAGCCAACCCTTTGTCCGGACACGGATTGTCGGCCTTCCACCATCCATCCAGCAGTCCCGCAATGCCCGCGGCTCACCATCGGTGACGGTGATTCAACCGACATGTGGACGACGCCTCCACGTCGCCCACGAGGTCGCTGCGACGACCATCGCCAGATTGACACGAAACGTCATCATGGGACCTTCTGAATTGGATTTCCGGGCGGCATTCGGCGCGCCCGCCGAATGCCGCCACTCAATTCATGGGACAAGGTCCAAGTCATGCCAGCTCATCCCATCCACCATATCACCGCCATTTGCAGCGACGCCCAAAGTTGCCTCGACTTTTACCGTGAGGTCCTTGGCCTTCGACTCGTCAAGCGGACGGTGAACTTCGACGATCCCGGCACGTATCACTTCTACTTTGGGGATGAAGCAGGGAGCCCCGGGACCATTCTTACTTTTTTTCCTTGGAACGCCATGGCGCCGGGGCGTCAAGGCTCCGGTCAGGCGGTCGCAACGGCCTTCGCCGTTCCGCCCGGCTCCCTGGAGAGTTGGCAGAGGCGGCTTGCCGGGCGGTCAATCGCCACGGAGCCGATCGCGGACCGATTTGGCGAACGTGTCCTTGCGCTGCGCGACGGGGATGGATTGGGCATCGAGCTTGTCGAGACGGCCTGGGCTTCGGGTCTTCCGGCTTGGGCAGCGTCGGGAGTGGCGCCGGCCATGGCCATCCGGGCTTTTCATGGGGCGACGATTTCGGTCGATGGTTACGAGCGCACGGCGCGCGTGCTGGAGGAGACCCTTGGATTCTCAAACTCCGGTTCACAGGCTGATCGATTTCGTTTCGTGGCGGGTGAGGGAGGGATCGGTGCGACGATTGACCTGTTGTGCCAGCCCGACCGGCGTCATGGCCTGATGGGAACGGGGACGGTGCACCACGTTGCTTTTCGGTCGAGGGACGAGGCGGAGCAATTGGCCGTCCGTCGCGGAATTGCCTCGGCGGGCTTCAACGTGACACCCGTCCTGGACCGGGTGTACTTTCGATCGATCTACTTCCGCGAACCCGGGGGGACCATCTTCGAGGTCGCGACCGATGTGCCCGGTTTCTTGATCGATGAGCCACTCGACGCGCTCGGCATTCATCTCAAGCTCCCTCCGTGGCTGGAAACCAACCGTCAACGCATTGAACAAATCTTGCCGCCTATTACACTTCCGGGGACTGCATCCACATGACATCCCACCTCGGCCAACTGGCGGGCTACCATTACCGGTTCGACGCGGGCAAAGCCGACGCGCCCGCCGCCGTTCTCGTCCTTCACGGCACGGGTGCCGATGAAGACGATCTTCCGCCCCTCATTCATGACCTCGCGCCCGGCCTGCCGGTGATCAGCCCGCGAGGCAACGTCAACGAACAGGGCATGAACCGCTTCTTCCGCCGCTTCGCCGAGGGAGTCTTCGATGAAGCCGACGTCAAGCGCCGCGCCTCGGAACTGGCGCACTTCATCGAGACCGCCCAAGAGGAACACGGGTTGCGGGAGCTTCCGCTCGTCGCCGTCGGCTACTCGAATGGCGCCAACATCGCGTCGGCGATGCTCCTGCAGGAGGGCGCCATTGTTTCCCGCGCCGTTCTCCTGCGGCCCATGATGCCGTTCACCGCCATCAAGCCCGCGGCCCTTGACGGTGTCGGCATTGTGATGGTCTCGGGCCAGCACGATCCCATCTGCCCGCCGTCCTCCGCGCGCGTCCTCGCCCAAGTGTTTGAACTCTCCCGCGCGGACCTGCGGCACGAATGGCTGGAAGCCTCGCATGGATTGACGCACATGGATGTTGACCTGGTGCGGGGGGCGCTTGCGGACACGATGCACCCCAAGAGCTAAAGTCACATGCCGGACAATCAAGGTTTCATCCCGCCCCACGGCAATTATCCCGGCCTGCTTTCCTACCAGAAAGCGGAGATCGTCTTCGACATCACGCATCGCTTCTGCGGGCGCTTTCTCTCAAAGGGTGATCGAACCATTGATCAGATGATCCAGGCTGCTCGTTCCGGCAAGCAAAACATCGCGGAAGGTTCCAAAGGCGTCCGGGACCTCCAAGGAAACAGAGATCAAGCTGATGAATGTGGCCCGGGCGAGTCTTGAGGAATTGCTGCTGGATTACAGGGACTACCTGAGAGTTCGAGACCATGTCATCTGGACCAAGGATTCGCGTGAAGCCCAGTACGTTCGGCGGTTGGGCAATCGTCCGGGTGTGTCTTTTGAAGCGTTTCGCGAATTCGTGCAAACCCGGCCTGCTGAAGTCGTGGCGAGTATCGCCATCTGCCTCATCCACCAGGCGAACTATCTTCTCGACCAGCAGATTCGGCGCCTCGAACAGGACTTCCTGAAAGAAGGAGGCATCCGGGAACGAATGACCCGCGCCCGGCGAGAATATCGCGAACGTGGATCGGATTGAGGGGCGGCCCATCGCGGGCAGAATGGTTTGAGGGGTCGTACTGGGTCTCATGGGACCTATAGGTACAACCCACAACACTATCCCGCAGCCGTCAAGTCCCCCAAATCGCTCGACCCCATTTCCACTTTGGCCTTCGGGAAATACTCCTTCCACCGCTCGTCCACCTTCTTCGCCACCGCGCGATCGGCGAACACCTCCTTCGGATACCACGGCTTCATCCGGGCATCCAGCACCATCGGAGCGCCGAAGGACACATGGTTGCGCACCAATCGAGTATTGGCCGAATGCAAGTCGGCCGCCGGTTCGAAGCGCGTGAACGCCGTCCACAAGAAATTGAACGGCGAGGCGGCCGCCTGTGCAGGCCGGTCGCAGAGCACCACCAATTGCCAGCCGCTGAGCGCGGGGTCCGCCGCCAAGCTTTTTGCATAGTCCGCGTCGTCCTCATAGGACGGCCCGCCGACCACGAGGCACCCCGGACAGAACACCCGCACATCCGTCGCGCCCCGCGGCGCCGTTCCCGCGAACTCGGCGGGCAGGTCGCGCTTCTTCTCGCCAAGGCCCAGCAACACTCCCTTGCTCCCCTTGTTCACCTCGGGCCCCGCGTAGTCCAGCGTGTCCATCGAGAGGTTCGCGAAGACGAACAGATCCGTCTCGAAGTTGGTCCGCTCCAGGACATGCCGGAGTGTTTGGGGGAAGTCCTTCAAGTCGACGGGTGAATCCGTGGCCAGGAGGAACTTGGTCAGCGACAACTGTCCTTCGCCAAGGATCCGGAATGCGCTCGCCATGGCCTCCCGCGCATAGCGGTCCTTCACGACCGCCGCCGCCAAGGAGTGGAAACCCGTCTCGCCATAGCTCCACAGGTCCCGCACCGTTGGCATCACGAGGGGAAAGAGCGGGCTGAGCAACTCCTGCAGGTAATCCCCGATGTAGAAGTCTTCCTGACGCGGCTTGCCGACGACTGTCGCCGGCCAGATGGCGTCCTTGCGACGGTAAACGCGGCGGCAGCGGAAGACGGGATACGGGTGCTGGAGGCTGTAATACCCGTAGTGATCCCCAAACGGTCCCTCCATCTTGCGCTTGTGGGCGAGCGCGTGGCCCGTGAACGCAAATTCGCACTCCGCCATCAGGGGATGCTGCCAGCCCCTTGCCTTCGCGTAGGGAAGGCGCTTGCCCAAGAGGAGTGATGCCAGCATCAGCTCCGGCACTCCCTCCGGCAGGGGGGCGATGGCCGACAGGATCAGCGCGGGTGGCCCGCCGGCAAAAATCGTGACCGGGAGGGGCTGTCCGGCTTCCTCGGCTTCCTGAAAGTGAAAGCCGCCACCCTTGCCGATTTGCCAATGCAGCCCCGCGTGCCGGTCATCATGGCGCTGGATGCGGTACATTCCGAGGTTCGGTTTGCCATCCGCCGGGCTTTCGGTGTAAACAAGCGGCAGGGTCATGAAGTGCCCGCCGTCCTCGGGCCATAACTTCAGCAGAGGGACATCCCCCAGTGCCGGGGACTCTGCCCGCTCCAGTACGGGAGCCCGGCCCACCCGCTTCATGCCGATGCGCAGGCCCTGCCATGCCAGATGGCGAACCTTCCAGAGCTTGGACGGAGTCGGTGGCATCTCGCGATGGACAAAGTGGGCGAGATCCCGGACGAACCTGCCCGGCCGGTCGCCGAAGGCGATGTTCACCCGCCTGGCCGATCCGAAGAGGTTCGTGACGACGGGGAAGCCTGCATTCCGGACGTTGCGAAACAGGAGCGCGGGACCCTTTGCGGCGATCGCGCGGCGGTGGATCTCGGCGACCTCCTGGTCGGCGTCCACCGGGGCGTCGATTTCAACGATTTCCCCCTCGCGTCGCAAGGCGTCGATGAAGGTCCTGAGGCATGGCACTGCGGGAGTGGACATGTTGGTTTCCCGATGGTTTCCGCGTAACTGAACCCCAAGGGAATCAAGGATGCAAGCGTGAGGTCACTCGGGATCTGTTCTGTCGGGAATAAGGCTTGCCGCACCCCGCCGGGCCCTTTACTCCTCCTTTATTGTCTCTTCCCGGCCCTGGCTTGCAGGGTTGGGTCCCTCAGGGCAGCGCTGGGGGGATTCGCAGAACCTGAAACCTTCCGCCGGCAATGTGACCGGGGAGCGAGCAATGGCCCGCTACGAACTCAAGGATTCCGACTACGCCTTCAATGCGTCGCTCGATCCTTTTGCCGTCCTGAAGCGAATGGGCTTCACCGAACAGTCCATCTACCAGGAAGGCAACATCATCCGCATTCACTGCCCGATCCACAAGGATCTGGTGCGGAAGTCGATGATAATCGACGCCTCCGAGCGCACGTTCAAGTGCCAGTACTCCCAGTGCGAAGCCTACGAGGGCGGCCTGCTCATCGAGTTGGTCGCCATGTACTACGACTGTCCCATCGAGGAAGTCACCCGGAACCTCTTTGGCGAGGAGGACCAGTCGAGCGACCTGCTGTTTCGCGGCGAGATGTACATCAACAAGGGGCAGCATCAGGAAGCCCTTCCGTTCCTTGAGCAGGCGGTTCAGGTTGAGCCCCGCAACGAGATCACGCGGGCCAAGCTCGCGGCGCTGTACCTTGAGTTGAGCCGCAAGGACGACGCGTATCGCGAGTACATGAACGCGGCCGAGTCCTATGCGGTTCGTGGAGAACTCGAGAAGACGCTCTCCATCTACAACATCCTCATCATCCTGCAGCCGGGCGCCGTGAAGGCGCGGAAGGAACTCGCCTTCCTCTTTGCGCGGATGGGCCGGCCTGATGCCGCGGCCGAACAACTGAAGTGGGTCGTGGATTACTACGTCCAGCATGGGCAACTTCGCGGGGCCCAGGAGGCCATCAACTCGATCGTCGAGCTTGGCGGCGACAGCGGCATGAACCAATTCCTTCTCGCGCAGACCCATGTCCAATCCGGGTCCATTCCGCAGGCGCTGCTGGCTTACGAGCGCGCCGTGAACATGCTGCTGGAAGATCGCGAGCTGACACGGGCCGAGGTGGCCCTGAAGGAGGGCCTGGCTCTGGCGCCGGGGAATCCCGCGCTGAAGGCCTCGCGCGATAGGCTCAACAAGCTCAAGGACGAGCGTGGCCAAAGCGATTCGCCCGCCGACGAGGAAGACGAGCAGAATTTCATGGAGTGGCTGAAGGACATCGATGAACAGCTCGGGGGGGGGACCGAGCCCGTCGCCGCCCCCCCCGCCATTGCGCTTGATTCCAGGGGCTCCATCACTTCCGCCGAGGAGGAGGTGCTTCGTCCCTCCACGGAAACCGCCGAGATTTCTCCCGAGGATCGCCGGGTCGCGCTATGCCTCAACGACATGAAGAGCCTGACGCCGATCCAGTTGGAACGCATGCGCCAGCAGCTCATCGCCATGTTCACGGACGTCCGGAAGACCTACGAGGAAGGGCTGTTGTCGGATTGGGAAATGCGCACCATCAAGGAGTTCTACAAGGCATTCTGCATGGCGGTGGATCAGCACCGCCGCGCTGTCAGTTGACCAGGGTCTCCTGTGAGGAGAAGGTAACGGCGTGATTCAACAGGACCCGATACTCGAGGCGGCTCTGCAAAACCGCCTGATCACACGCAAGCAGCATGGCACCGTTTTGGAGGAAATGAGCGCCTTTGGCCGGACATCCTCCGAGGTGCTCATCGCCCGGCGTTTCGTCACGCCCGCCCAGCTTGAGCGGCTCTCCGCAACCATTGGGGCGGATGGCCGCGACAGCGCGGGCGGCGAGGTCGCCGAGTCCCCGCCTTCTGCCGCGAGTGCCCCCCCGGCTCGCGTTGGACCACCTTCCACCCAGCCCAAGACGCTCAAGGACATGCTGCGGCTTGCCCGTCACTGGGGCGCCTCGGATCTTCACGTCATCGTCGGCCGGCCGCCTGCCGTGCGCATCCATGGGCAGATGCGCTACATGGAAATGGATGCGATCGGCGCCGAGAAGTCGGAGATCCTCAACTTTTCGCTGATGACGCCCGAGCAGCGCGAGGCCGTAGTCCAATCGCTGAACCTGGACTTTGCCGTGGAGATTCCGGGAGTTGGGCGCCATCGCTGCAATGTCTTCCGCCAGCGACTTGGGTGGAACGGGGTGTACCGGATCGTGGCCTCCCGCGTTCCGACGATCGAGGAACTCGGCCTTCCCCCGGTGTGCAGGACGCTGACGGAGTACCATCAGGGGATGGTCCTGGTGACCGGTCCCGCCCGATCGGGAAAGACCACCACGGTGGCCGCCATGGTGGATCTCGTGAACCGGTCGCGCCAGGAGCACATCATTACCATCGAGGACCCGATCGAGTACGTGCACCCGCGCAACAGGTGCCAGGTGACCCAGCGCGAGATCGGGAGCCACACGCGCGGCTTCGCCGCGTCGCTTCGGGCGGCACTGCGCGAGGATCCGGACATCATCCTGATTGGCGAGCTGCGCGATCACGAGACGATCTCAATATCCATCTCCGCGGCGGAGACGGGGCATCTTGTGTTTGGAAGCCTGCACACGGGAAGCGCCGCGCGGACCGTCTCCCGGATCCTGGATGTGTTTCCGGCCAACCAGCAGGACCAGATCGCGATCATGATCAGCGAGTCGATGCGCGGCATCATCAGCCAGAGACTTCTGCCGCGCGCGGACAAGCAGGGCCTGGTCCTGGCGATGGAAATCCTCGTGGTCACCTCGGGAGTGAGCACGCTGATTCGCGACCGCAAGACCCACCAACTCGTCAGTGCCATGCAGTCCGGCCGCAAGATCGGGATGCAGACGATGGACGACGGGTTGATGGACCTTGCGAGGAGGGGCCTGATAACCGGCCAGGAGGCGTATCACCAGGCGGAGAACAAGCCGGCGTTCGAGTCCATCAGGAACGGCGTGCCCAGGCACCAGGGGGTTCTCCATGCCGGGAATTGACGCGCTCTTTGACGTGATGCTGCAACAGGGGGCGTCGGACCTGCATCTTTCCGAGGGTTCGCCGCCTCGCACGAGACTTCACGGTCGCGTGCTGGACATTCCGGGCTGGCCTCCCCTGGACACCGCGACGATCCACGGAATGCTGAACGAGATCTGCGACGAGCGCCGCTGGGAAAAATTCGAGAAGACCGGCGACCTTGACATCGCCTACGCCTATGCGGACAAGGCCCGGTTCCGCTGCAACTTCAACAAGCAGGTGGCCGGTTATGGCGCGGTCTTCCGCACCATTCCGTCCAGGATCCTGAGCCTCGAACAACTGAAGATTCCCGCGGTCGTCAATACGTTTGCCGACTACAACTCCGGCATGGTCCTGGTGACGGGCCCGACGGGGAGCGG
>CAYTRP010000114.1:8487-8829 GCA_964440195.1 uncultured Candidatus Sumerlaeota bacterium | reverse complement strand
CGACCTGCTCGCAGGTCTCGGCGACGACGCCGAGGTCGTGGGTAATCATCAGCACCGACGAGCCGCGCGATGCCTTCAGCTTGATCATCAGGTCGAGAACCTGCGCCTGCACGGTCACGTCGAGCGCGGTGGTCGGTTCGTCGGCGATGAGCAGGTCGGGATCGCAGGAGAGCGCCATGGCGATCATGACGCGCTGGCGCATGCCGCCTGACATTTGGTGAGGGTAATCGTTCACGCGATTGGCGGCGGCGGGGATCTTCACGAGTTCGAGCATCCGCACCGCCTCCCTGATCGACTCGCGGCGCGAGAGGCCCTTGTGGATGCGGAAGACCTCGCCGATCT
>CAYTRP010000114.1:0-8477 GCA_964440195.1 uncultured Candidatus Sumerlaeota bacterium | reverse complement strand
GCCGATGGTGAACACGGGGTTCAGCGACGTCATGGGTTCCTGAAAGATCATGCTGATCTTGTTGCCGCGGATGCGGCGCAGTTCGGAGCCGGGGAGCTTGAGCAGGTCGCGGTCGCGGAACCAGATTTCGCCGGAGACGATCTTGCCGGGAGGCACGGGGATGAGTTGGAGGATGGACATGGCGGTGACGGACTTGCCACAGCCCGATTCGCCGACGATGCCGAGGGTCTCGCCGGCGCCAACGCTGAAGCTGACGCCGTCGACAGCCTTGGAGACCGAGTCTTCGCCATAGAAATAGGTGCGCAGATTGCGGATGTCGAGCAGGGGTGCGTCGGCCATGGGGTGTCCTTTTTTGGGGATGCCGGTGAACAGCGACGCATTGGCGGGGGGATGAGTCAAGGGGGAGGGCGCACGGACAATCACGGACCGGCACGGACGGATTGAGCGGGGCGGGGCATGAATTTGGGTGACACGGCCATCGCGCAAAGGGAAAATGAATATGGATGAACAATTCCGAGAGGAATTCCATGCCCGGTCACGAATCCCTGATCCCGGATCATGGCGGGTACAGGAACCTGAAGTCGTTCCAGATCGCCCGGTTGATCTACGACATGACCGTGCGGTTCTGCGACCAGTTTATCGATAAGCGCAGCCGCACCCATGACCAAATGGTGCAGGCGGCGAGGTCGGGGGTACAGAATATCGCCGAGGGGAGTGAAGCGAGTGGAACATCGAAGAAGATGGAGTTGAAGCTGACGAACGTCGCCAGGGCGAGCCTGGTGGAATTGCGGTTGGATTACGAAGAGTTCCTGCGGCAACGGGGATTGCCTCAATGGCCGCCAAATCATCCGGCGCTGATGCGATTCAAAGCCCTGCGGTGCCGGGAATTGGAGGAGGTGCGGCGATGGATCAAAACGGAAATGGAGCGGGAAGAAGCGGCGCGACACGGACAATCGCGGACCGGCACGAACCCGCACGGATCACAAGCGACTATGAAGGAGCCACCCACAATTGGCGGCTCCGGCCAAGCGGATTGCCCTGATCCCTCCGTGCCGGTCCGTGAAAGTCCGTGTCCGTCCGTGCCCACTCAGGTTTATGCGGCCAATGCGGCACTGTCTCTGTTGAATTTGTGCATCGAATTGCTGAAACGCCAGATCGAAGCCCAAGCCAAGGCCTTCGAGGCGGAAGGCGGCTTCACCGAACGCCTTTACCGTACCCGCACCCGCTTTCGCCGCCACCGCGACACGGGCTGACGCAACACCCCTCGACCCCGCGTGTCAGAACCCATAGTGGCTGCAACACATCACGCGGGCGTCCTCATGAATCCTCCCACCGACAAAAACCTCGTCGCCGCCGCCCTTTCGGGCGACGCGGAGGCTTGGACGGGACTCGTTCATCGGCACTACGGGCTGGTGTTCGGGATCGGGCTGGCGTGGCTGGGCGACGTGGAGGCGGCGGAGGACCTGGCGCAGGAGGTGTTCCTGCGGCTCTTCCTGCAACTGAAGGACCTGCGCGACGGCTCGCGGTTCGCCCCGTGGGCGGCGCGGGCCGCGCGGAATCTGGCGGCGAACTGGAAACGCGACCGCCAGACACGCTCGCGGCTTCTGCCGATGATCGCGGCTGAGGAGGCAACCATGGCCGAAGTACCCGATTCACGCCCGACCGCGCGGGACCAGGCGGCGCGCGAGGAGCAGCAACGTCTCGTGCGCGACCTGATCGCAACACTGCCGGAGGAGGAGCGCGAACTCGTCGTGCTGCACTTCATGGAGGGGTGCAGCCAGCGCGAGTTGGCGCGGCGCCTCGGCGTGAACGTCTCCACGGTCAGCCGACGATTGGATGCGTCCTTGAAGCGATTGCGCGAGCGATTCGAGGATACCGCGACAGCGGCATTGCGTCCCGATGAGGGAACCCGCGCGCGGGCCGCCGCCAAGGCGGGCGCCTTCGCGGCAGCGTACATGGCATTGCCCGAATCGGGGAAGGCGGCGGTGGCGACATCGCGCGCGTTTGCCGATGGCGCGTCGGCGGTTGTCGAAGCTTCGAAAGTTGTCCTGCCCGTGGGCGTTGCCGCCACTACAGCTTCGTTCCTTACGGGAGTAACACTCATGTCGGCAAAAAGTATCGCCATTTCGGCGGCCATCGCGGCGGCAATTGTGTTGTTGGTGGTTGGTGGCGTGGTTGTGACGAATCTGCCAAAGCAGGCGGGCAGACCGGAGGCTGTGGCCCAGCGGGTGGATGAGCGCCCGGCGAATGGAGCGGAAACTGACCGCGAGAGAGCCGCCACGACGCCGCGTGTTGAATTGGCGCAGAGCGAGCCGGTTACGGAGGCGACCGCGGAAGAGTCTGGCACGGTGACGGCGGAGGCTGCGCGCGAGGCAGAGGAGGTTGTGGAATCGTTTGATGGGATTGCACTGGTGGTGCGCGGGCGGGTGCTGAATGAGCGAGGTCGGCCCATCGAGGGAGCGGAAGTGCGGCTGTCGAAGGTGGACATGCGCGCGCTAACGGGTTACATGGGCGGGGGGCATCCTGTCGTTATTCGGGAGGATGTGGAGGCAACGGCTATATCGGAGGCAAATGGAACGTATGAACTGCGATCGCGGCGGGGGTTCCCGCTGCAGTTGGCAGCTTTGGCTCCGGGCCATCGCATCGAAACGGAGGGCATAACCCACCAGACTATCA
Organism: uncultured Candidatus Sumerlaeota bacterium; assembly: GCA_964440195.1. Classification (GTDB taxonomy): domain Bacteria; phylum Sumerlaeota; class Sumerlaeia; order SLMS01; family JAHLLQ01; genus CAYTRP01. Next base: position 5,801 of record CAYTRP010000114.1, on the reverse strand, counting down.
ACCTGCGGCCGCTTACATCGGAGACGCAGTTATTGGAGCGGGACTTCATGCTGCCGGCGGCGTCGGCGTTGCAGGGACGCGTGGTGGATGAAGCGGACGAGCCGGTGGGAGGAGCCAAAGTAAAGGCCGTTTACGTTTCGAATGCGACCTGGAATCTCCGCGCGCACTTGGAAGTAACGACAGAAACGGATTCGCAGGGAGAGTTCGTGCTCGAAGGCCTGGGGCAGCAGCGCGTGCGAATGGACGTGGAAAAGGATGGAATGGGCAAAGTGCGCCACGTGGTCGAGCATCCGCACACGGGGGAGGTGGTCATTCGCCTCTCGCGCCATGCGCAGTCGGTCTCCGGGGTGGTGACGGATTGGGAAGGTGAACCGGTGTCTGGTGCGACGGTTGCGATTGGGAACAACGTGTCGCCAAACATGATGAATTCCGAACCGGTTTGGTTCGAGGTGACAAGTGAGGATGACGGCCAGTTTGTATTCGAATCTGTGCCGGAGGACAGTTATATGATCACGGCGCGGTCGTCGGATGGCAGGCGGGTGTTGACGCGCGACAACCGCTCCTACGAGCCGGTGAATGTGGTGGCGGGGATAAATGTCGAAGGGCTCAACCTGCGCCTCTTCGATGGCTACACCGTGCGAGGCACCGTGCGCGACGCGGCGAATGGAAGCCCCGTGGTAGCGGCGAACGTGACGGCGATGAACATGTCCGAAGAGGACCAACGCTCAACAGCCAGTGACGACAAGGGCGAGTATGTCCTGACTGGTGTTCAGGGCATCTCGGATCCTGGTCATGGCACGAGCATTTACATGAGGGCGAATCGTGATGGTTTTCGTTTCGTTTCCCCTAATAGCGATTCGAGGCCACACCCTCAGATCATGGCCGAACCCGGCCAGCGGGAGTACATCCTGGACTTGGAGATGGCCGCGACGGTCGAGTGGAGCGGACGGGTCGTGAAGCCCGATGGGCAGCCGGCGGCGGGCGCCACGGTCGCCTCGGTGGGCGAGGAGGGCGCGCGGGCGACCGCCGATGGCCGGGGCGAGTTTACCCTGCAAGTGGCGGTCAATCGCCGGGCGCAAGTCCTGGCAACTCTCAGCGGTTATCCGCCGACGCATTCGGAACCGGTCGACATCGAAACCGAGGCTCCATCGGACGTGGTGATTCGTCTCGATCCCGGAGCAACGGCGGTGTTGAGGGTGGAGGATCAGGAAGGAAAGGCCATCTCCGATGCCAACGCCTGGCTCATGATCCGTACCTATGGAGGCACTTGGAGCGGCGCCAGCCGTAGTGACATCAAGACCACGGGGTTTGATGGCCGCGCCGTCTTTGAACAGTTGCCGACGGAGGGATATCCCATCTCGATCCTCCACAACAAGGAATCGAACGATTTCTTTGCGCGCATGAAGGGGTATGGCACACCGGAGGAGGCCGGGGGGGAGACATTTCGACCGGGTGAGCGTCGCGAGATCGTCATCATAATGCCGTCATTGGATGAAAGTGGCGTCATCGCGGGTCTTGTCACCGACCCCGATGGCAGACCGCTGGCCAACGTCCAGATGCAACTGAACAAGGCGCCGGAAAACTTTCAGGCGACGACGGGAAGCGACGGACGTTTCCGCAAGGACAAGTTGCCCGCCGGAAGATACAACCTGATTTTGAACCATGTGGAGCATGGCTATGCCTTCGAGCATTTTGTCGAGACCGGCAGGGAGGACCTGACGATCGTGATGGGGAAGGACAACGTCATGGTGACCATTCTGCTCGTGGACGACCAGACCGGCCAACCGGTGAAGGGCGCGCGCGTGATGAACAACCAGCGGGTTGGATTGACGGACATTCCAGGGGCTCATCGGTTCCCAAACTACAATCGAAACCGGGCGGGCGGATTCGTAGTGACCGCACCAGGCTATGAAGACCTGACGATCCCGGCGCCCAGCATTCCGGAAGGGCAGCGTGACCATATCATGACGGCGGAGATGACACCCCTCGCGGAATGACCGCAGATTGGGCATGACACCCACGCCGCGAATGGGTTCTCTGGGCGCTCGAACATCTGCCCCAGGGAGCCCTTCATGCTTTCCGTCCGCCCCTATCGCGACGCGGATTTCGCCGGTGTGGTGGAGGCGTGGGAGCGCGGGCTGCCGCTGGACGCGGTGACGCCGGAGGATTTTCTGCGCCGCGTCATTCTCGACGAAAACCGCGAGGACGACGGCCTGCTCGTCGCCACGGATCAGCAGGGCCGGGTCATCGGTTTCGCGCTGTGTCTGGTGCTGCGCCACGCCATCGAGAAGATCGGCCTGATGGAGCATCGCGGCTACATCACGGCGTTTGGCGTCGTGCCGGAATGGCGGGGACACGGCGCGGGGTGGGCGTTGCTGGAGGCGGCGGAGACTTTCTTCCGCGCGCGCAACCGCCGCGAGATCACCATCGCGCCTTATCAGCCGAACTACTTCGTGCCCGGCGTGGACAAGGTGGCCTACGCAAAAGGGCTGGAATGGCTGAAGGCGCACGGCTTCACCGAATTCTCCGAAGGCATCGCCATGGACGCGATGATCGGGACGTTTGACCTGGATGACGACCTGAAGGAACGCGAGACGCGGTTGGCGAAGGAGGGATTGGTGGTGATCCCCCTGCCGCGCGAGCGCGTCGCCGCGTACCTCTCCTTTATGTCGCGCGTGATGCCGGGCGATTGGGTGGAGGACGCGCGGAGATTGCTGCGCGACATGGCCTCCGGCGCGGCGCCGCCGAATTCCATCTTCGTCGCGGTGGATGGAGAGGAGATCGTCGGTTATTGCAAGTTCGCGGGCGAACACTTCGGCCCGTTCGGCGTGGCGGATTCGCACCAGGGGCGTGGTGTGGGAACGGTGCTGCTGGCGCGGACGCTGCACCAGATGCGCAAGGAAGGACACCACGCCGCCTTCGTGCTCTGGACGGGCGAGCGCGCGGCAAAGGGTGTGTACGCGCGGCTGGGGTTCACCATCTCGCGGCGGTTCGCAGTGGTGAGGAAGGTCTTGGAATGACGCGCCGCTTGCGAATCCTGGGATCGCCAGGCTCCTGCCTGGCCATTCCTCGCTCATGGCTCTGGCTTCGCCTGATTGTCATTTGTATGCTCTTGGGACTTGGCCCCCTGTCGTGTCTCGCGCCGGGAGCGCCGCCGGGCAAGATTCTCGTGGAATTCTGGGACTTTCCGCGAATGCCCGAGGTGGCGGCCCATGTCGATGGACTGATCGCCGAGTTCCAGCGCCAGAATCCCGACGTGCATGTGGAGTTCACGCGCCTGAGTTGGGGGAAGGGTGGCGAGCGCCTCGACATCGCCGCCTTCGCGGGCCGCCCGCCGGACATCGCCGGATCGACGCTAATGCTGAAGTACGTCGAGGCGGGCCTGCTGGAGCCGCTCGACAAGTATCTCGACGAGCCAATTCCCGGAATGGATGGCATCACATGGCGCGAGGACATCCATCCGGAAATCCTCCATGCGATGCAGTGGGACGGCCAGACGTGGGCCATGCCGTGGTATAAAGAAGGATTTATCATTTTTCTCAATCTCGACATCCTGGAGGAGCGCGGCGTCGCGCCGCCGGAGAACGGCCAATGGACGTGGGATGAGTTTCTTGAAACAATGCACCAACTGACGTTTGACCGCGACGGCGATGGGCGCATCGACGTGCACGGCATCGGCTTCAACACGGGAAAGGAAAAGTGGGAGGCGTATTCGTTCCTGTTCGCCGAGGGGATGGAACTGATCAGCGACGACGGGCGGACAATGATCGTCGATTCGGAAGCGACGCGGCGCGGGCTGCGGCGCCTGCTCGAAATGGAGTTCGAGGAGCGCGTCAGCCTCCCCGGCGCGGGCGGCATCAGCGACGACACGACGTGGACGGCCTTCTCCGGGCGCGAACGGCGGCTGGCGGCGACATGCCAAGGGTTGTGGGCGCTGAAGGCGGTCGAGGTGCAGAACCAGCGCGTGGCCGAACTGCGCGAGCGCAACCCCGCCGCGACGGATTTGCCGCCACCCTTGCGCGTGGCCGTCGCCCTGTTTCCGCGCATGCCGGGCCACGAGCAGATCATGGCGTCCTACGGCACGGGCGCGTTCATGGTGTTCAAACGCCCGACGCATCCGGAGCGCACCGAAGCCGCCGCGCGGTTGGCGCGGTTCCTGACACTGGAGCACGGACAGGAGATCAACCGTGAGGCGGGGTTGCTGCCCAGCCGCAAGTCCTACCAGCATGTGCTCGCCGACATGCCGCACTTCGCGAACACATTGCCCTTCATCGCGGGCGCCATCAACCCACCGGTGCATCCCGCGTGGGCGCAAGTGGACCAGGTGCTCGGCGAGCAACTTCAACTGCTCCTGCTGGGGCGCGTGGATCTCGAAACCGCCGTCGGCAACATGCAGACGCGCGGACAGATGGTGTTGGACGGTTATTGGGAGAGTTACGATGCGGCAAATCAATAGTTCCGAGTTCCAGGTTCCGAGTTCCAAGTTATCGTGGGCGAAAGCACCCTTTCATGTCTGATTCCCAGCGCCGTTCCAAACTCGGAACCCGGAACTCGGAACGCGGAACGGTTTTTAATCTTTCCGCCTATTCGATGCTCGCGCCGAACCTGTTGTTGTTCGGGGTGTTCATCGGGTTGCCGATGGTTTTGGCGTTCGTGATCGCGTTCAAACGGATCGACATTGCGGCGGGAATCGGCGGAAGCCCGTGGGTGGGATTGCAGAACTTCCGCGACCTGTTCGGCAATCCGTTGGTGGAGGAACGCATCCGGCGGGCATTCGGCAACACGCTGCTTTTCACGGTCTGGTTCGTGCCGTTGAACCTGCTGGCGTCGATTGTCATCGCGTCGTTGATTCACGGGGTGAAGGGGCGCGGGAAGGCGTTCTATCGCGCGGCTTTTTACCTCCCAACGGTGACGTCGGCCATTGTCTTCGCGATGATCTGGAAATGGCTGTACGACGCGAACTACGGGTTGCTGAACCTGGCGCTGGGACAGGTGGGCATCGCGCCCATCAGTTGGACAGGCGATCCGGACTGGGCCATTTGGGCCGTCATCATCGCGGCATTGGGCGCGGGGCCGGGCGCGAACGTGCTGATCTATCTGGCGGCGCTGGGTTCGGTGCCGGAGGAATTGAACGAGGCCGCGCGCGTCGATGGCGCGAACGCACTGTTGCGGTGGTGGACGGTGACGGTGCCCGCGCTGAAGGCGGTGACGCTCTATCTGCTGGTGCTCAACACGATTGGGTCGTTTCAGGTGTTCGAGCTGGTGTTCATCCTCACCGACGGCGGCCCGGCGGGCGCGTCCACGGTGCTGGTGTATGAAATATACAGTCTGGCGTTTATTCAAGGCCGCTACGGCCTGGCGGGCGCGTTGTCGCTGATCCTGCTGGCCATTGTGACGGTTTTCACGGTGTTGCAATTCTTTGTTTTTGGCCGCGACAACACGCGCACGGCAAGGCGCGGACCGGTGGACCGCGCGATGGAGGTGATCAACGACGCCATTGGTGGCGCGTTGAATGCGGTGGGCGGCTTTCTGGAATCCTTTGCAAGCCGCTGGCGTGGTCGTCGTCCCCGGTTGACGGCCTCCTCCCACACGGTCATGCGCGAGGCACCCCTGCATTTCATCCTGATGCCCTTCGCGCTGCTCTTTCTGTTCCCAATGATTTGGATGTTCCTGTCGGCGTTCACGCCGGGCATCTATCTTCAGGCAAGTCCCCCTCGTGTCTCTCCCGCCAACTTCTCGCTGGAAAACTACGGCAAGCTCCTGTCCTCGGCGCCGAACATCGGGCGGTGGTTCTGGAACAG
>CAYTRP010000113.1:8328-8837 GCA_964440195.1 uncultured Candidatus Sumerlaeota bacterium | reverse complement strand
CCCCTTTGTCGCTATCGGCATGCTCTATCGCGAGGGCTACTTCCGCCAGACCATCGACGCCGAGGGCCAGCAGCAGGCCATCTATGAGTATCATGAATGGCACGATCTCGCGGTGAAACCGGCGCTGGACCGCCGGGGCAACGAAGTCGAAGTCACCATCGACTATCCCGGCAGGACCGTGAACGCCAAAGTCTGGAAGGTCCAGGTCGGCAGGATCCCCCTCTACCTCCTCGACACCGACATCGAGGCGAATTCACCCGAAGACCGCCGCATGACAAACCGGTTGTATGGCGGCAACGAGGAGACGCGCATCCAGCAGGAGATTCTCCTGGGCATCGGCGGCGTGCGCGCCCTGCGCAAACTGGACGTCGAGCCCACCGTCTTCCACATGAATGAAGGACACTCCGTCTTTCTCGGTCTCGAGCGCCTCAGGGAGTACATTCACTACCACGGCCTCACCTTCAGGGAGGCGCAGGAAATGGTGCGGGCGACAAGCTTGTTCACGACCC
>CAYTRP010000113.1:3581-8318 GCA_964440195.1 uncultured Candidatus Sumerlaeota bacterium | reverse complement strand
CGGCAACGACGCCTTTCCCCCACCCCTCGTCGAAAAGTACTTCCGCTCCGGATGGGAATCCATCGGGCTCTCCCGTGGCCAGTTCATGGCCTTGGGCCTCGACACCATGGAGGACGGCAGCCAGCGCTTCTCCCTCACCGTGCTCGCCCTCAATCTCGCCGGAATGACCAACGGCGTCTCGGAACTTCACGGCGACGTCTCGAGGGCCATGTGGCAGCATGTGTACCCCGACGTCCCCGACTTTGAAGTCCCCATCGACCACGTCACAAACGGTGTTCATACCAAGACATGGATGAGCATCGACATGGAGCAACTCCTCGGCAAGTACCTGCAACCCGATTGGCAGGAGCACATTGCGCGCCCCCGGACATGGGAAAAGGTCGACGACATTCCCGACGAGGAACTGTGGGCCGTCATCAACAAGCTCCGCCGGGACATGGTGGACTTCGTCCACCGCAGGCTTGCTACCCAGCACAAGCGGTTTGGCGAGACACCCGATCGCGTCAAGGAATGGACCCATGTGATGGACAAGGATGCCTTGACCATCGGATTCGCCCGCCGCTTCGCAACCTACAAGCGCGCAACGCTCATCTTCCGCGATCGCGCGCGCCTCGAAAAGCTGCTCTGCAACCCCGAAAGACCCATCCAACTCGTCTTCTCGGGCAAGGCACACCCCGCCGACATGCCCGGACAGGCCTTCATCCAGCAAATCCAGCAGATCTCGCGCGAGGAACCCTTCCACGGAAGGGTGATCTTCCTCGAAAATTACGACATGCAGATCGGCCGCCGCCTCACCACCGGAGTCGACGTCTGGTTGAACAACCCGCGCCGACCGCTGGAAGCCTCCGGCACCTCGGGCATGAAGGTGCCCCTCAACGGCGGCATGAACTGCTCCATTCTCGATGGATGGTGGCGCGAGGCCTATCGAATCAATCCAGGGTGCGGCTGGGCCCTGGGCGCTGACGCGAATTCCGATCACGACCCCGCCCAGCAGGACGATGCCGACGCGGAGACCATCTATGACGTGCTGGAACGCGAGATCGCCCCGGAATTCTACGAGCGCGACGAGAAGGGGATCCCCCGCAAGTGGCTCAAGCGCGTCAGGGAGTCCCTGAAGACCGTGGCCCCGCTCTTCTCCACCAATCGCATGGTCGGCGACTACGCCGAGAAGTTCTACCTGAAGGCCTCCCGCAACATGGCCCTCTACGCGGCCGATCGCTTTGTCCGCGCGCGTGAAAACGCCGAATGGAAGGACGCCATGCGCGCCGCCTGGCCATCCATTCGCGTGACCGCCCGCCCCGAGGTGGATGGCCCCAACCACCAGGTCATTCGAGTCCGCGACAAGATCCAGATCGTCGCCGAAGTGGATCTCGGAAATGTCCAGCCGGACGACGTCGAGGTGCAGGTGTTTATCACCCCGCTCGGCTCCAACGGCCGGCAGCACTCGACCGGACCCAAGGGGGGCGTCATTGCCATGCGGCCCGATGGAAAGAAACAAAACGGCCTGCACGTCTATCGCGGGAGCGTGCTCGAGGCGGATTCCGGGGAGTTCGGCTACACCGTCCGCGTGGTGCCCAAGCACCCCGACCTCGTCCATCCGAACGAGATGGGTCTCGTCAGTTGGGCACAACCCCAGCGATGAGTGAGCGCCTCGGGGTCTTCGGCGGCACGTTCGACCCACCCCATCGGTCGCACGTGTTCGCCGTGCTCTGGGCACTGCAATCGGGAGAGATCGACCGCGTTCTCCTCGTCCCAACGGTTGAGCACGCCTTTGGCAAGAAGCCCGCCGCGACATTTTTTCATCGCATGGAGATGTGTCGCCTCGCCGTGCGCGAAATTGCCGGCGGCTTGGTCTCCGTTTCCGGCATCGAGGGCCGTCGACAAGGGACGTCCTACATGGTGGACACGCTGCGGGCGCTGCGAGTCGAATGCCCGGATTCATCGCTGCGCCTGATTGTGGGCTCCGACATCCTCGATGAACTCGAGAAGTGGAAGGAACCCGGCGAAGTCCAGCGCCTCGCGCCACTCCTCATCGTGCCGAGGCTTGGCCACCTCCAACGTGCAAGGATCGGCCACCTACCGCGTTTGTCCTCCACGGACGTGAGGCAATTGCTGCAAGCCGGGGAGGATGTCGCCTCTCTCGTCCCGAATGCGGTTCTGCAATACATCCGCGACCATGGCCTGTACCCGCGCCCATGAAGTCCATCCCCGACGGACTCTCGCCCCTGGGCCGCGTCGCCCAGTGCATGAACTTCGAGCGCATTGCCGACGCGCCGCCCACACTCGTCACGATGGATCATCGCGCGGTGCTGGTGGCGGCGTGGGCTGCGAAGCTGGAACGGCGCTTCGGCGATCGCGCACCGCTGCTCGTGCGCCTCGACGCCCATCCCGACATGGGCGAGAAGCCCCGCCCATGGGTTTGCGAAAAAAACCAACTGACCGACATCGACAGCGTCCATGCCATCGTCAATGCAACGCGCCACGACGATGGTGGCTGGGTCATGGCCGGAATGCAATATGGGCTGGCGGGGGACGTCGTCACGTTCTTTGTGCACGACTATCACCGCTACCCCGGTGATGCCGGCCCCCTGCTGGATCATGAGGGGGCGACCCATCGCCTATGGACGTATCCCTCGGTGCGCGATCTCCTCGACCAGCCGTCGTCGCGTCGCCGCCATGCGGATCTGCGCGAACGACTGGCCAACATCGAGGAACCCCTCTGGTTTGACATCGACCTCGATTTCGCGACGAACCGGATGGAGGACGGCACCCCAATCCCATGGAACGAAGAGGAGTGGGACCTCCTGCTCGACGCGGAATCCCGCGCGCTCCTCGCGTGCTGTCTCCGCAGGGCATCCCTCGTCACCATCGCCCTCGAACCCTGGTTCTGCGGCGGCCTTGGTGCCTGTGGAAAGATCGCGACAAATCTGAAGCGTGCTTTCGCCCCTCACGGAGACTGGTTCTCGGGCCTCTGACGCGCGCCCTTCTCCAGCCGCCGGATGACGCGCGCCGGATTCCCCGCCAGCACGCACCAGCCCTCGGGGAAACTCTTCGTGACGATCGCCCCGGCCCCCACGATGGTGTTCTCTCCCAACGTGACGCCGGGGAGAATCACCGCGTTCATCCCCACCCAGCACCGTCTTCCCAACCGGATCGGCGGCGCCGGCACAAAGCGGCTGTTGTCGTGCAGGTCGTGGTTCGCGCTGATCAACCCCACGCCCGGCCCCAGATTGCAATCGTCCCCCACCTCGATCCCGTTCTGCCCGTTGATGTAGCAATGCGGCGAATCGCCGGGAAAGGTTCGCCTTCCCAACTTCACCCCTTGCGGGTTGTTCACCTGCGTCGTCCAATGCACCGGCCACGGCGTTCGCCAATGGATCCCGACCACCTGCAACGCACGATACCGCACATAGAACAACAGCCCGCACCCCTGGGGCACGCGCAGCAACTCGCGCGCGAAATCGACCAGGGGAGATCGAGTCACTTTCGGCCCCCTCTCTTCTTGGTCGATGCCATCTCGCGAGTCGCAGCCCCCCCGGGCTTGCGAGCTTCCTGAAAACCACGATCCTCGATCGTCACATAAGGCGGAACGGGAAAGCCCGTGATCAGGTCATCGTACGGAAGCCCCCGCGTCATCAACGTGGCGGGAACATGGATGTGACAGCCGTCCGCCGTGTCGATGATCTTGACGCCAAGCAGGCCGGATTCGAGCAACGTCTGCCCGATCGACTCCGCAAAGGTCGCGGCATCCATCACCGCGATCCCGATCGGCACCTCATGTCGCCCATCCGTCTGCTCGACCGCCTTTCCAATCAACAACGCCCCCTCCCCCGCCTTGCTGGCGGCCAACCCCTTGCGCAACCCCGTCACCATCGCCTCCAACCCGCTTCCCGTCGCGGCGGAAAGCGTCGCCTTGCGCTTCATCCAATCAAACGTAAAATCCGCCCCGTGCTCACGATGCCTCGGATCCTCGGCGACACGCCGCAGCATCGCCAGGGCATCCGCGGGGCCAAACGACGCGCGTATCAGGAACGAGTGCACTTTCGCCATGGCAGGCTTGTGGCGTCTGCTTTGCGGGAAGCCAAGCGGATTTGGAGATGGACTCGAAAAATCACTCCCCCGCCTCCTTCAGGACGGTGCGTTCGTCCATGACGATGGGGGCTGCCGATGCCCACCGGTCAACGGCAACCAAGCGCAAGACGCCCCCCGGCCATGCTCCCACGAGAGCCATTGACGGACAAGACCATGCGCCGCGTAGTCTTGAGCACCCGCCAGAAGGCATTGGCTGGAGAGTCCGGCGATGAGTTTCGACCTGTTCGTGGTTCTGGCCCTGTTGGTCGCCTGCATTGTCCTGTTCATCATCAACAAGCCGCGCATGGACGTGGTGGCCCTGCTGGTGATCGTGGCCATGCCGCTCCTCGGCATCCTGAGCGTGCCGGAGGCGCTGGCGGGGTTCAGCGATCCGAACGTGCTGCTGATCGCGGCGCTGTTCGTGATCGGCGAGGGGTTGGTGCGCACGGGGGTGGCTTACAAACTCGGCGATTACCTGGCCGCGTGGGCGGGGAGCAGCGAGGTGCGCCTGTTGACGTTGCTGATGCTGCTCGTCGCGGGGTTGGGCTCCGTCATGAGTTCCACGGGGGTGGTGGCCATCTTCATCCCGGTGGTGCTGGGGGTGGCGCGCAGCCTGCGCATTCATCCCCGGCGGCTGATGATGCCGCTGAGCTTCGCCGGGCTCAT
>CAYTRP010000113.1:0-3571 GCA_964440195.1 uncultured Candidatus Sumerlaeota bacterium | reverse complement strand
CGCCGCCCAACATGGTGGTCGATAGCGCGCTGAGACAGGATGGGCACGGTGGCTTTGGCTTTTTCAGCTTCACGCCCTTTGGCCTGGTGATTCTTTTCATGGGCGTGGGATACATGCTGGTGGCGCGCCACTGGTTGTCGGGGGGGGAATCGGGTCACGCCGGGAACGAGCGGCGGAGTCTGCTGGATTTGGTGGAAGCCTATCACCTGGCCGGGCGCGAGCACCGGCTGCGGGTCTCCATGCGCTCGCCGCTGGTGGGACAAACGTTGCAGGACTGGAAACCCCGCGACCACCACGGCGCCAACATCATCGCCATCGAGCGCCAGGTTCGCCTGCGCACGGAGTTGATCTACCCAAGGGCCGACACGCGCATTCTCGCCGGGGACATCCTGTTGGTGGACATCCCCGCCGTGGAGGGCGAGGACGCGCCGGACCTCTCCGCCGAACTGCGGCTGGAGGCGCTGCCGCTGCGGGGGAGTTACTTCACCGACCAGTCGCGCGAGATGGGCATGGCGGAGGTCATGCTGCCGCCGGATTCCACGCTGCTGGACAAGAGCATTCTGGACATCGGATTCCGCCGGAAGTACCAGCTTCACGTCATCGGCCTGCGCCGCAAGAGCAAGGGCGTGGAAGGTCCGTTTCTGGAGGAGAAACTGCGGCAGGGGGACATGCTGCTGGTCATGGGCCCGTGGAAGGCGATCCGGCAGTTGCAGCAGCAACCCCGCGATTTCCTGGTGCTCAGCCTGCCCGTGGAGGTGGACCAAGTGGCACCGAGGCGTCGCCAGGCACCTTATGCCCTGCTGGGCCTTGGCGTGATGGTGGCCCTCATGATCACCGGGCTGGTGCCCAACGTCATCGCCGCCCTGATCGGGTGCCTCATCATGGGCTGGTTCCGGTGCATCGACATGGAAAGCTCCTACAAGTCGATCCATTGGCAGAGCCTGATCGTCATCGTGGGCATGATGCCCTTTGCCTTGGCGCTGCAGCGAACCGGCGGGATCGATCTGGCCGTGGAGGGAATCTTCCAGTTGTTCGGCGATGCCGAGCCGCGCCTGCTGCTGGCCGCGTTGTTCGTCCTGACCGCGGTCATCGGGCTCTGCATCTCGAACACGGCCACGGCGGTGCTGATGGCACCCATCGCCATTGGCATGGCGAATTACCTGGGGGTTTCGCCCTATCCCTTCGCGATGACCGTGGCCCTGGCCGCCTCGGCGGCGTTCATGACGCCGATTTCCTCGCCGGTGAACATCCTCGTGCTCGGCCCCGGCCAGTACAAGTTCTTCGACTTCGTGAAAGTGGGCGTGCCCTTCACGATCCTGGTGCTGCTGGTGACGGTGCTGCTGGTGCCGGTGGTGTTTCCGATGTAGGGGGGGCGGAGAATGGCCATCGCCCCCAGCGAACCCCGCCCGCCTTGTGACGTGGCATCACATTTCGATTGGCTTCCGGCACGGAAGGCGGGGCGCTCCCCAAAGAATTCTGAGCGCCGCAACCACGCTTGATGAACCATGACGATGAAATGACCAGAAAGCATGACAAGGACCCCGACGCGATTTTTCGCGAGGTATTCGAGGAGTTCGCCACCGAGCAGCAACGCGGAGATTGCGACTTTGAGAACGTCCTGACAGGTGACGCTGCGCATCGAAAATACGCTTGCAGCCAAGGACCTCGGGTCGTAAACGTGACGTTGGGCGGTCATTGCAAAGCTGGAAACGGTAGTCAAATCACGGTGGCATCACACGGAAGCCTCGAAAGGAAACAGCATGGAACTGCACGTGAAGCTCAGTCTCGCCACGGCTGTCGCTATTTCGGTGTTGGCTACGAGCGGCTGCTCGTTCGCGCGCTCGCGCGTCAACAACACGGAGTTGCCAACCTTGGCGCAGCTTGTCGAGCCGGGCAAGACCTCGTCGAAGGATCTCACCGCGCTGCTGGGAGACCCAAACTCTGTCGTTCCCCTCGGTGATGGAAAGCAGGTCTTCCTCTACACCTTCGGCGACGCCAAGACGAAGGGGTTCAACCTCCTCCTTTTTGGGTGGGAAAAAACCAACACGGGCTTTGACTCCGGCTATTTCATCATCGAAGACGGAACGGTGAAGGAAAAACTCGTCAGTTCCAACTCTCAGGATCTGCCTTGGGAGTGGTGGCCATTTACCAAGTGAGGAATGCCATGAAACAACTCCTATGCCTGCTCCTTCTGACGGTCGTTTCGATGGCAACCACCTCCTGCGTCTATAGGCGGACCGTTGTGAACGAGGAGTTCAGTCGACTCGATCTCAGCGGCATCGAGGTCGGCAAAACCACGTGGTCGGAGGCCCTGGCAAAGCTCGGCCCCCCCGCGGTGCTCAACACCCAGGAAGGCGTCGCCGACAACATCTCGCCGCGCCATCTTCGCTACGTCTCCAACGACCAGAAGATGATCGGCTTCAACTTCGGCTACTACCTGATCTTCCCGCTCACCTGGACGGATGAACAGATCATGGAGGCAACCTTGGTCGAGTTTGATGAGAACGGGGTGGTCCAGAGCGTTTCGCGTGAGACCATGAAGGCGAAGTGGCGGCCTTTCCAGCGACATGATAGCATACCCGAGACGGTCACATTCATGGATGGGGGGGCCTGAAAGATGAATCGATCCAACGGACAAGCTTGCTTCGCAATCGCCGCCTTGCTGCTTGCTGTGTTTGCCATGTCGGGCTGCCAAAGCGTTATGAGCCGCAAGTTCATCGAGAATCCCGAATCCTTCAAAGGACTGACCAAGCGGCAAGTGTATGAGCAAGCCGGGCTCCCGGACAGGGTGCTCTACTCCGGCTCGGGGGATGCGGCGCTCCTCTACTATGTCGGCAGGGAAAGCAAGGGAGGGGGTATTCTTTTGGGTAACCCCATCATCCTCGCCTTCGGCTTTCGCCGTTCACATACCGGAAGTGACACGCAGATCCTTCGCGTCGAGAACAACCATGTCGTCGAGATCACGTCGCTCACGACCACAAACGATCTGAGATATGGCGTCTGGCCCTTCTAGACCGCTTTTCGATTTTTCCTGTCCGCGTTATTCATGCCGTTTCCATGAATAACGCGGACTCGCAAACCACGACGCTTCCTCCGTCCAACCGCCCAGCCCGTAGGGGAATACCCACATCGTGTCCGCGCCGGTCCGTGTTTGTCCGCGCGCCGGACACAACATCAAGATGCCCCCGATGGACGGGATAGGAAACAAATCGTTGTTGGCTCGCGCCTTCTTTTTCTCTGCGTCCTCCGTGATCTCTGTGCTTCAAAATCCGTTTTTGAGTGGAAGCAGTTGGCTCGGGATCGCGTCCAAGGCCTCCCCCCGCGCTGACGAGAACAAGGTCAAGACGCACCCCCCCTCGTGTCACTCCCCGCAGCCATCGGCTTGACCCACTCCCCTGCGGACCGCGCACATTGGGACCCCCTTTCGGCAAGGACGCGCCGCGGGGGCATCCTGGGAGGAACGACCGAATGCCTGACATCTACCGGATTCTCCACGAACGCGGCATGGTTCAGGATTGTACCGACGTGGACGGCTTTCGCGAGCGTGACGGACTGCTTGCCGGTCAGCTCG
>CAYTRP010000112.1:7557-8867 GCA_964440195.1 uncultured Candidatus Sumerlaeota bacterium | reverse complement strand
CCGCGCCGAACGCCCCCCATGGTGGCATTGCACGACGATGCGCCGCCCGCGCCACGGCTCCAGCTCCGGGAGGCGCTCGGGGATCTCGCGCATGGGAATGTGCACGGAACCCGCGATGGACGCCACCGCGACCTCGTCGTCGTTGCGCACGTCGAGCAGCAGCAGCTCCTCGCCCTTCTGGCGCGCCTCTTCCAATTGCTTCACGCTGATTTCCAAATGGCCAGCTCCGGAACTTCAGGATCAGTCGCAGCCCCCAAACGACGCGGGCCGCCGACCCGGGGACAATCCCGAATCGGCGGCCCGTCTCAATCGCGGCCTGGCATTGGCTGCCTACTTCTTCTTGATGCCCGTGCCGGAGTTCGAATCCACGTACACGCCAATGATGAAGAACGGGAAGCCGGTGTACAGCGAGCGCGCGGGCGTGACATTGATCATGGCGTCGGCGCCGCCCTTCTTCGCCTCGTTGGCCGTGTCGACCAACAGGTCCTCGTTCGTCTTGCCGGGGTACAGCTCGATGAACTTGAAGAGCAGGGGGATGCCGACGCCGATGCCGATTTCCGTCGCGCCGTGGCGGCCGGTGGCGGTGTAGTTCTCGAATGTGCCGTCACCGGTGGTGACGTTGTTGAGTTGCGAGCGGCTCGCGACCTCCGCAAGGTTCGTCTTGCTATGGAGAGGCGCGCAGCCAACCAGCGCGAACATCCCCACCGCCAACGTCAGCCCCGCTATGAACTTTGCCATCTTCATGGTTCTATCTCCCAGGGGAAGAATCGATTTTTACTCCCAAACTCCCGTCACTTACGTCCGTGGGGCCCATGGTGGTCAATAAAGATCGGCTGGCCGGGTGCGAACCGGGCTCTCGGTACGCCCTCACCCCTTGACCGTCCCGGCCCTCCATGGTCCCCTCGCCCTCGTCTCCCGGCCCTTACACCCCTCCATCCTTTCCGCCCCCCGCCATCATGCCGACACCCAAGGTCTTCATCGTCGTTCCAGCCTACAATGAAGAAGAGGGTCTGCCCCGCGTCCTCGAGGAGATCCACGGCGTGCTCGCCCCCGAAGGCTTCGAGCACCTCTTCATCGTGGTCAACGACGGCAGCACGGACGGCACCCAGCAGGTCGCCGAGGACTACGCGCGGCGCCTGCCCGTCGAGATCATCACGCACAGCCCCAACAAGAACGTCGGGGCGGTGTTCCGCAACGGCCTGACGCGCGCAGCCCAACTCGCCAAGCCCGCCGATGTCATCCTCACCACCGAGGGGGACAACACGTGCGACCCTGCCATCTTCGCCCAGATGATCGCGAAGATTCGCAAG